>DATFRK010000449.1:0-13117 GCA_035263325.1 Pyrinomonadaceae bacterium
GATCAGAATGGTTATGCGTATCAATAAAGCCCGGCGCAATTGTCAAACCCCGGGCGTCGATTATTTGACTCCCTTCCGGGATCTTGGTGGCGCTGCGACGGCCAACTGCCGAGATCGAGTCGCCCGTAATCACAACGACAGAATCCCTTAGCGATGGTCGTCCTGAGCCATCGATAAGGGTGGCGCCACTAATAGCCACAACGTTTGAGGCTGACTGGACTGCAGCGAAATTGGGACTCAATCTCTGCGGCGGTAAACAGACGATTATTAGAGAGAGTAATCCGACAGCGAGAAGGCGCTTCATAGGCAAGTTTTCCGGAGTGGCGAAGGCGAACTAGAAGACCAAAAAAAATGTTCGCAGTTGGTTGTGCCTTTATGGTTTCTTATTAGCTGAGATGTATGCCCGGAGTTTTTCTTTTTCTGGATCGTCGGGCCGCTTCTTCAAAAACTCTTCATACTCAGCCGCGGCTTTCTCTTTCAATCCGACGGCATTATAGAGTGCTCCCAGACGCAAGTGGGCGTCGGCCATTCCCATGGGATCCAGCTTGATAGCCTCATTCAAGTAGCCGACCGCGAGCGAACCTTTTTTGATCTGCAAATAGGCCTCTCCGAGGAAGTAGTTTGCCTGGGCCGAAGGGGGTTGGACCTTGACCGCGTGGCTCAGAACTTCTATGGCCCCGTCAAAATTCTTCTGACTAATCCGTAGTCGACCCAAACTGATTAGCGCGACCAGGTAATCGGGATGTTTCGCAATCGCCTGGCTGTAGGCCTTCTCTGCCTCGGCGTAGTTCTTTTGAATGAAATAGAGCGTGCCCAGCTCGTTCCAAGCCGGGAAGTCACTGGGGTCAGTATCAACAATCCGCTGAAAAAGCGAGATTGCCTGTTCATAGTTCTTGTTCTTAGCTGCCTGGCTGGCCTTTTCGAAAGTGGAGACGTTCTTCCCGGGCCGCTCATATCTGTCGGCTGCCGAAATAACACTCGCCTTTGCGGCGGCAGACAGGTTTGCCGACTGGAGTTCGATATCCTGCTGCTGATCAGGTTTTACGGGCGAGGAGAAATCGATATTGAACCGAGTCACCTCTGTGTTTTCAAATTCGACAACGACGTAGTATCTACCATCGGCAAGATTAATAAAGCGGTAGCGTCCGTTCCCAGAGACCCTTTGCCGGGAGATGGTATTTCCATATTCGTTGAAGAGGATTACATCAATCGCAACCGGCTTGCCGCCAATTGGTTCGTTCTGATCGATCCTCACATCTCCCCAGAGAATGTGACTACCCGCTGTTGCTCCTCCCTTACCACCCTGAGCGGCTGTCAGTACTGTCCAGAGCAGGAGGAGAATAACTGAACCAGTGCACTGTTTGATTCGCATATGATCAACTCTCAGAGTCATTCAATCGGCATTCATTGTCGCTTCTTGTTCGCCAGGATGTACGCTTCCAGCTGCTTCTTTTCCGGGTAGTCTGGTCTTTGTTTGAGGAACTCCTGGTATTCAACAGCGGCTTTCTCTTTCAGATTCCGGGCGTTGTACAACGCTGCCAGGCGCAAGTGAGCATCAGCCATCCCCACAGGGTCAAGTCTAATCGCTTCGTTCAAATAGGGTACGGCCTTGGAACCCAATTTGAGTTGGAGATAGGCCTCACCGAGAAAGTAGTTTGCCTGGGGAGAATTGGGTTCAACCTTAACTGCCTGGTCCAGCACCTCAATGGCGAGATCGAAAGTCTTTCTCACAATCCTGACGCGCCCCAGACTAATCAAAGTTGGCGCATAATTCGGACGCGCCTTTAGACCCTCCAAATATGTCTGTTCTGCTTCGGGGAACTTCTTCTGAATGAAGTACATGGTCCCCAACTCCTGCCAGGCCTGAAAGTCGGCAACATCATTTTCCACAATTGGCTTTAGGAAGTTGATAGCTTCATCATAATGCTTGTTAGAGCTAGCCTTGGCCGCCTTCCGAAATAGATCAGCATTTGCCGCGGAGCGAGCGTAATTATCAGCGGCTGAGATTACTGCCGGCTTGATTCGTTCCGACACGTTTTGCCATTGGAGTTCCACGTCCTGCCGGAAATCGGTCTTAAACGGCGAATTCACTGATACCAGGAACCTGGCAATTTCCACATTCTCAAATTCGACCACTACTTCATATCGTCCATTGCGAAGATCAAGAAAGCGATATCTGCCGTTACTCGCAACAGTCTGCCGCATCATTAAATTACCCGCTTCTGAATAGAGCAGCACCTGAAACGAGGCGGGCTTCGATCCATTCGTCTGGCTTTCGTCAACTTTGATATCTCCGAAGAGCGTGTGTCCTCCAGTTTGCGCGGCGACACAGCTCGGTAGAAGAAACAGCAGCAGAAAAATTAAGCGGACCGACGATCGCATGTCGACTCACCAGCAAAAACGTTGCGGGCTGGAGCCGGGAAGCTCGCAGCCCGCAATTCGTCTGGCCAGAGAAAACTAGACCAAGCTAGAACGAATACCTGAACCCAAATTGCATAACGCGTGGGCTTCCCTGAATAGGAGCGATAAAGTTGGACCACGCAGCTGGAGGTGCAGCAGTTGATGGTTTTAGATTTAACCCAAACCCACTCCTACTGGTATCGTATTGACCGAAATGCTGGGTGTTAGTAACGTTGAATGCTTCGATGCGGATCTGCAGCTTCTGTTTTTCGCTCCAGGGCATTGAAAAACTCTTGCTCAGACCGAGGTCGAGATCGACATACCCGGGTACTCTAAAGACATTTCGATCGCCAGCTTCGCCAGGCCTCGCGTTGCGGAAGCTGTTGTACGCCTCATTCAGGTTACAACCGAATAGCTTAACCGTATCGCCGCGGGTCGGGCAGGTATCGACGGGCTTGATTCGTACGGCATTACTTTGAACATTCCAGTTTGTAGCCCAGCGGGAATTATCAAAAACACCGCTGTCCCCATAAAAACCGGTAGGCAAACCAGAATTCCATCGGTAAATACCCGAAAGCTGCCAGCCACCAATTATGCCGTCGACCACCTTGTTGGTGTCGCCAAAGAAGGTTCGGCCTCTGCCAATTGGCAGCTGCCAGACAGCGTTGACGTTAATGATGTGGCGGATGTCAAAGTCGGCGTTTGCGTAACTTTGCTCTTGCAGAATGGGATTGAGAATGAACGCGCCGCCAAAGGACGCGGCCGTAGAAAGTCCAGAAGCGTCATCCAGGGAATGCGAGAGAGTGTAGTTGAAGTCCATGGTCAGTGAGGTCCCCAACCGTTCACGAACTGTAATGGTGGCCGCGTTATAGTTTGACTTCGCAAAACTACCAAACGTGGACAGCGCACCGTATTGCGGTTGAAAGAACAGATGCTGACCGACTGCTTGATCAAGCGCATCCTGAGTATCGGTCCAATCGTTACCGAAGATTGAACGGCTACCCATTCGGAAAACTGCCTGAGTCTGATTGAGGGTTTCATCTACGACCTGATCGCCCACCGGGCAGGGATCGTCACAACCGAAGTAGTTGACGTTCAGCAAATGAGCAAGGTTCGCTGGAAAAATATTTTGGAAGTAAGGAATCGTGGCCAACGACCCGATTGATTGACCTGACACCCTGAGCTGTTCGAGCATCCCGGCTGCCGTGTACCAATCCATTCCTGACTTCGGATCGACGAGATTGTTGAGAGCCATCACGTCTCGCGAGGCAATCAGATGCCTGGCTGACCTGCCAATATATGAGGCCGTCACAACCAGGCCGTGAGGTAATTCACGCTCAAACGTAAAGTTCCAGCTGTAGTTAATTGGAGCGACGATGGAAGAGTCCAACGACGACTGGATGGGTCGGGCGTTGGTAGGAGGAGCGGTCTGCGGGAAGGTCAGGTTACCAACCGGCGAAATATTCGGAAGACCCCGCACTCCCTGCCCAAAGCCTGTGAAGAGTGGCGCCAGCGGTCTGGGTCCACCGAAACCGTAGATGTCCGGGAGGCTGTAGGTGTTAACGTTGATGTTTTGCTGTGACGAAAAACCCAACGCGTTGTTCAGATCAAAACTGACAGCCAGTTGTTGACCATAGTAGTCATTGGTTATACCAAAGCCCCCGCGTAGAGCGGATTCGCTATGGGTACCAAAGACTTTCCCCCAAAAGCCTTCTTTGAAGTTTGGCGACCAGGCTACCGCAATCCTGGGTTGAAAATTGTTCTTGTCTGAGGTGTAAAGGGGTGGCTTACCGTTCACTTTACCAGAAAGGATAATCGAAATCGGATCATTGAAAGGCGTACCCGCTTTTGCACCCGCTAATCTCTTCTCGAAGAAGGTGCTGAGGGGAATATTGGTTGAGGTCTCGAATCCATTCGCCTCCCATATCGGAGTACTGTAGCCATAACGCAACCCGTAGGTCAGGCTTAGATTGGACCGTATCTTCCAAACGTCCTGACCATACACATCATACTCGTGGGTTTTATAATCTCTATCAGCGGATGAACCCGGTGCCAATGGGGTTCCATCATGACCGAAGGTGAAGTTAGCGGTGTATTGCGAATATCTTCCTGCCAAAGCAGTGATGGCTGCCTGAACCGCATCGGTAGATCCTGGGTCAAGCGGTTTACCGAGGTTGTCGGTGCCAAACTGATTTACGGCGTCTGAGATACTGTTTCCGCCGGCAAAATAGCCAGACGGGTTGGTGATGGCGCTGTCATAGGCATTCGCGAAACTCGAGCGCTGATTGCTAATTAGCCGTACGTTCCCGCCAAAAGTCATCGAGTGATTGCCGCTCACCCAGGAGAAATCGTCGGTGATATTGTGCACCGGCGTTATGCGGGCCAGCGTCCGCGTGAATCTACGGGGCGAAAAAACAAAGCGAAAACTTATGTTGTTGTCCGCCGAATCACCCTGCTGGCTGAAGGCTTCTCGCGTCAGCCCATAGTGAAAACTGTTTACGAACCGATTGCTGATGGCCCAGGTATGGCCCACCACAAATCCCCAGGGATGTTCCCAGGTGTTGGGTGCCGGTGTGTCAGGAAACTGTGGCACTCCTCCGGTGAGATCATAAATAACGTTAGCGCGTAGAAAGACCACCTGCTTGCTGGTAAGGTTGTAATCAAAGCGCCCCGCATGAGAATTGAGCGTTACTGGAGTTGGAGCATTGAAGCGAAACCCAGCAGTATTCAGTTTCACGGTACTTGAGCTGTCACCGATCGTGAAATCATTCGCCGGGTACTTTGCTGCGGCATTAGCTAAGGTTGCAATAGCGATAGGATTCATACCCGGGAGGAAGATTGAATTCAACTGCGCAGTCGACAACGTGGTGACACCACCTGACGCGTCTTTGTAACGCACCTGGCCTTGTCCCAAACTTGCCAATGGCACAAGGCGGGTAATTGACGTGTCACTCACGTCCTTACGACCTTCGTAGCTATAGAAAAAGAAGAATTTGTCCTTGATGATTGGCCCACCTATGGCGCCACCGTAGGTGTTGCGAATGAGCTTTGGTCGTGGCGTACCGGAACGGTTATTGAAAAAATCATTCGCCGTTGTACTGGTATTACGATTAGCCAGGAAGAGCGCCCCATGCCAATCGTTGCTGCCGCTCTTTGTAACCAGGGCGATTTGAGCGCCGGATGAACGGCCCTGGATTGCGTTTGCGCCGACCGTAGTTACGCGAAATTCCTCGATGGCTTCAGCATTTAGCCGGATGACAGGATGGCTCTGCGGTGCTATCAGTTGCGCTGTTCCGCCGTTAGGAATCGCATTGATGTCAGCGATCGCGTTTGTTTGCGCATCATTAATGTCAACGCCGTCAAGCGTTACATTCGACTGGTCTGTACGCGCACCGGCAACGTAGCCTTCTTTGGTAACTGCCGCCTGCAGCGTCAACAGGGAAAGCGGGTTGCGGGCCTCGAGAGGCAATTGCGTTATTTGTTGGTTCACAAAGTTGTTGCCCAGGGTCGCATCTTGCTTATTGATCAGAACCTCGCCGGCACCCGAGGAAACTGTGACAGTCTCCTGCACATTGCCAACCTCGAGTTGGACCGTGACGGTTGTCGTCTTGGCGACCTGGGCACTCACACCAGTAAGTGCGGCCTTTTTGAAACCTCCGGCTTCGGCCTCAACCCGGTACTGATCGGGTGGTATCAAGGTGAAGGCGAAGCTACCTGACTCAGTGGTAGTTTGAGTGCGGGTAAAATTTCTCTGTTCATTCGACAATGTTACTGTGGCTCCGGCAATGACGTTGCCCTGAGGGTCAACGACGGTACCTGTCACAGACGAGGAACTGCTCTGAGCCATGCCATTGAGGCAGCACACGAGCAGAAGAACGCCACACCACAATGAGATCGTGACGTTCGCTCTAACGCTTTGTCTTTTCATTGGGTCCTCCGAGGAAAGTGTTTGCGAAATTCCCCGGGCAACGGCGGTAAGGCGTATGCGCTAACCTATTCGACCTCACCAATTGAACCTGTCGTTGCCCGATGAATGAAATGGATCATTTCACCAAAGCCACCCACCTTGACTGGATTCAACGGACTCGAACTTCTCAGAAAGTCTGAACTAGAGGCTTGAAAACTTGGGATCAGTACCTGGCTAACAGGATTTCTTGCAGCTACTATTCCGCTTGGAAACTCACAGTTTTCCCGACAAAAACCTTGAGATATCTAAGCAAATTGATTTTGGGCGAAATGTAGTTGTACAAGTATATCCGAAATTCTGTTGCGGTCTACAAAAATTCGGACTGAAGCGATGCGTCGCACTGAGTGCAGTTGAGATCCAGCACGGCTGAACGCTCAAAGCTATAAATAATCCAGTGACGCCATTCATCCCGAGGTGTCCTACGGCGCAAAGCGAGTTGTTCGATACTGGTCGCTGAGAGACATCTACGTCGCTGCTCTGAGTGTCCCTCGTGGTGTCGTGGTCCTAGCCATTTCTCTGAAGGCTCAAGCTGAACATTTCTAAATCGAGAAATACGAAATATCGTACAGCGTGAGCCTCCGAGTTTCTGTAACGGACTGGGCTACACCAACGCACCGAGATCTAAGCGAAAAGGGTCGCTTGTCGTACTTGCAGATACCATTCCATTCTGTGGAGAAGATCTACGAAGTTTAGTTAGTTGTGATTGTGCGTGGGATAGTGAGGTGGAGTGCCTCGAGTGTGATGTGTGTGATCCAAATTTTTTGCGTGGGCCATTTAGGATTTCGGATAGATGAGCAAATGGTTGCGGGGACGAAGCCCTCGTCGATGATCTCTGTTACCGCTCTATTTGCCCATTCCGCTAACCAAAATTTCGGATAATTTGGACATTAGCAAGTACGCAGGATTGTCGACTGTCCAATTCAGATCCGGCATTTCGTCACAGGTTATGGCCATCGCAATCTTTCCTTTTTTGGCGTAGATGGTGCCCACTGCACTACGCAGTCGGTCGAGCGCGCCGTACTTGGTCGCCATAGTTTGATCGGACATCGATCTGCCGATCGCAAAGTGAAACTGCTCCCGTTTCATCAGATCGAGCATCTCCTTCGACGCTGCTGGACTGATCACTTCACCGCGCTCAAGTTTCTCTAACAACAGCACCATTTCGCGCGACGTGGCAAAGCCGAGTCCAAAGCGTTTGTTGTTCTCGTCTTTGCCGGCGTCACTTTCACCGCCGCCGCCAACGCGGCGATTGATCTTGATCTGTTTGAACCCAAGTGATTCCATGCGGGCGTTGACCGCATTGGTGGTGAGGACATCGAGCACGAGATTCGTCGCCGTGTTATCACTCAGGATCATCATCAAGTTAACGGCATCACGGAGCGTGAGGCGCAGGCCGTCGTTTAGTTCAAAGAGGATTCCTGAGCCGGAGTATTTCGCTTCTTTGGTTAAGACTACCTGGTCGGTCCACTTGGCCTTTCCTTCGGCGACGCGCGCGAAGGCTTCGACCATGACTGCTACTTTGATAGTGCTGGCGGTACGCACGCGTTCGTCGCCATTGATTGAATAGGTTTCGCCAGTGTCAAGATTCTTGGCGTAGAGGCTTACCTTTCCTTTGAAGTTGGCGACCTCTTTCTTGATTTGTTCATCAAGGGTTGGATTGGTCTTTGCAAGTTTATTGGGTTTCGCGACAATCAGGGTTGGGACAATCAGCAGTAAGCAGCACACAAGTAAGGGTCTTGTCATAGTGATGAGTTGTGAAATGATTTTAGAAAGTCTCGAACTAGCAGAATTTTTTTGCAAAGCGAAAGATACCACAGGCTTCAGCCTGTGGTGCTTCAATTTCAACCTACTCACTGAAGCCCCACCATTCTCCGAGATACCACAGGGCTTTAGCCCGTGGTGCTTCAATTTCAACCTACTAACTGAAGCCCCACCATCCTCCGAGATACCACAGGGCTTTAGCCCGTGGTGCTTCAATTTCAACCTACTGGTTTTGATAAACCGGATCCGAAGTTGGGCAAGTATGCAGGCTGAAACTGAAACTCCACCGGCTAAAGCCCGGTGGTATCTCGCGAGACCACAAGTAGATTTGTCTTAGGTTGAAATTGAAACTCCACCGGCTGAAGTCGCTGGTATCTAGCTACGACGATTAAGCATTCCTTTGGCCACCATTAACTCAGCATTCAAAATCGCTGCTCCAGCAGCGCCCCGGACGGTGTTGTGACTAAGCGCGACAAAACGATAGTCAAGCACCTTATCTGGTTGCAGACGTCCTATCGTCACAGACATGCCCGCACCCTCATCGCGATCGAGCCTTGGCTGCGGGCGATCAACTTCATCACGAAGAACGATGGGCCAACGCGGCGCGGAATGGAGTCCGAGTTCCTGTGGCAGTGACCGGAACGAGCTCAGCGCACCTTTTAGTTCTTCCAGACTCGCCTTCCTTTTCAACTTGACTCGCACAGCTGCCAGGTGACCGTCCGAAACATTCACCCGGTGACATTGAGCACTCACGGCCATCGACGCAGTCTCGATTTGCCCGTCGTGCAAACGGCCAAGAATCTTGGTTGTCTCACTCTCAATCTTCTCTTCTTCACCACCGATATAAGGCAGCACGTTATCGAGAATGTCGAGCGATGCCACCCCCGGATAACCAGCGCCGGATAGCGCCTGCAACGTAGTGGCGACCGCAGCCTCAACACCAAAAGTGAAATGCAGTGGCGCCAGCGCCAGTGCGATCATGATGGTCGAGCAGTTGGGGTTGGTAACGATAAAACCCGCTCCACCGTGAGATCGTTGACGTTCAAGCAAGCCCAGGTGATCCGGATTCACCTCGGGGATCAGCAGTGGCACATCTTCGTCCATGCGAAACGCGGACGAGTTGCTGATCACGGGATAGCCGGCTTTAGCGAAACTACCTTCAGTCTCACGGGCAATGTCCCCAGGCAGACTGGAGAAGACCAGATCACAATCAAGGGGTGGCGCCGGCGACTGCACTTTCATCGATCGCACCGCTGGCGGCATCTCGCCTCCCAGTCGCCACTTGCAAGCCTCGTCGTAGCGTTTGCCCTGCGAACGATCGGACGCTGCCAACGCGGTGACCTCAAACTGTGGATGGTCCTCAAGCAGTTGAATGAACCTTTGGCCCACCATGCCCGTTGCACCCAGAATGCCAACTCGATACTTAGTACTCAATGAAGTTACCTTCCCTTTTAAGATTGGCGATTGCTAATTGCTGTGTTTCCACTCAACGCCTTCTTCATTCTCTGCACACCTTCAGTCAGCCTGTCCACATCTGCGCAAAACGAAACACGCAAAAACCCTTCCGACTCACTGCCAAATGCCGCTCCCGGTACTGTGATGACTTTCTCTTCCAGAAACCTTTCCGCTACTTCCATCGACGTCCCAAACGAGCTGACATCGACCATAGTATAAAAAGCACCATCGGGAACAACAGCCCTTACTCCCAATTCCTTCTTAATCTCAGCCAACAAATGTTCTCGTCGTGCGGAAAACGTGCGACGGAAATCAGACCGAGCCTCGGCCGCCTCGTCTGTCCAGGAAACCAACGCTGACTTTTGTGAAACAGTCGAGGCACAAGTGGTGATGTAACCGTGCAAAATCAGCGCCGCTCGAATTACTGCCTCATCACCGCACATCCAACCCAACCGCCAACCGGTCATACTCATAGATTTCGAAAGACCACTGATCACGATGGTCCGATCGTAAAACTCGGACGCGGAAGGCGGGCGTTTAGCACCGTAGAAAAGATCGCGATAAATCTCGTCACTAATCAGGTAAGCCCCGTGACCGCGAAGTGTTGTAGCCATCGCTTCAAGATCATTCGCAGACAACACGCGACCGGTCGGGTTTGAAGGACTGATGCAGACGACAACTTTTGTCCTGGGCGTTAACGCGCGGCGAAAGTCATCAGCGTCGAACGAAAAATCTGTGGCCGCCGGCAATCGGTAATAAGCCGGCACGCCACCCGCCATGCGCACGATAGCCGGATAAGCCACGAAACCGGGATTGGGTAATAACACCTCATCGCCATCATCAACCAGGGCCATCAACGTCAAGTACAACGCTTCCTCTGAGCCGGCGGTGATGATCACGCGCTCTGCGTTGTTGTTGAGGAAGGGGTAGGAGCTGGCAACCTGCTCGCGCAGTGCCGGTAGCCCGGCGTGTATGGTGTATCCGTTCTGTTCCTCGATAACGATGCGGGCCGCTGCGCGACGGATTACATCGGGAGTTGGCAAATCGGGTTCGCCCAATCCCAGGTTGATGCTGCCAGGACGCGCCCGATCAAACACCTGGCGAATCATGCTTTTCTGAATGCCCTGGAGTCGCCTGGGCAACGAGTACTCGCTCAACGTAGATAGTCCTCTAATTGCACTGAGGTCTCGGTCTTGGCGTCGCGATATTTGACGATGACTGCCGCATAGAGTGACAGGCCCCACTCGATTCCGCGTTCGTTCTTCACCGCGCGGGATCCAGGCACTACTACTGCTCCGGCCGGAATCTCAAGTGGCGAACCGGGAGTGCGCTGGTAGATCTCGCCGCGCACCAGGTCGTAGACGGGGGTCGAACCGGTGAGGATGGTGCCTGTTGCCAGTACAGATCGTTCGCGAACGATGGTGCCTTCATAAACTCCGCAGCCGCCGCCAATCATACAATCGTCTTCAATGATCACTGGCACCGCGCCTACCGGTTCCAACACACCACCGATTTGCGCGGCCGCGGAGAGGTGAACACGCTTGCCAATCTGCGCGCACGAACCAACCAACGCGTGACTGTCGATCATCGTGCCTTCGTCAACGTAGGCGCCCACATTGACGAACATCGGCGGCATACATACGACCCCCGGGGCAATATAAGCACCGTCGCGAATGCTGGAACCTCCAGGAACGATGCGCACATTCTCAATAATACTCGTCGCCCGGATCGGATAAGTGTCTTTGTCAAAGAACCGTAAGCTCGACGCCACTGACATGTCAGCGATTGAGCCCATGCGAAAGCCCTGCAGAATGCCTTGCTTTACCCAGGAATTGACGAGCCATTTCCCTTCCTGGTTTCGCTCCGCCGCCCGCACCTCGCCACGATTCAACGCAGCCTTAAGTTCCGCAAAAACAGCCCGATCGTCCGCGGTAAACTGTCCGTTCTGACGGGCCGCAAGCGACTCGATCCGTTCACGCAGCTGCATGTGATGGTTCCCTGAGAAGGCCTGTCTCGAGCAGGACACTGCGTAAACGTTCCCGGCTCTTCGGTTGGATTGGCACCAGCGGCAGGCGCAAGTTCTCCTCGATCAATCCCATCATTGCCAGTGCGGCTTTGACTGGACCAGGACTGGATTCAATAAAGTTCACTTCCATCAACGGCAAGAGTTGGTAGTGAAGGTCGCGCGCAGCTTGCCAATCTCCTGCCAACGCCAGGTCGATCAGGCCGGACATTAATCGCGGCGCTTCGTTGGAAGCCACTGAAATCAAGCCGTCGCCGCCCAGGGCGATCAATGCCAGCGTCAAAGAATCATCGCCGGAGAGCACATAGAAACCAGTAGGCCGCTCTCGCAATATTTCCATGATTTGCGACAAGTTGCCGGACGCTTCCTTCACCGCCACTATGTTTTCGACATCCTTCGCCAGGCGAACGGTAGTCTGCGCTGAGATGTTGGAGGACGTACGCCCCGGTACATTGTAAATAACGACAGGCAAGCCGTTGATGGATTCCGCGACGGCCCGGAAGTGCGCGTAAAGCCCTTCCTGGGTGGGCTTGTTGTAATAAGGCGCAACCTGTAGCACGGCGTCAGCACCCAGCTGATGCGCTTTCTGCGAATAGGCAATCGCCGCAGCAGTAGAGTTACTACCGGTGCCGGCGATTATCTTCGCTCGTCCTTTCGCGGCATCGATGACGGTGCTGATGACAAACTCGTCTTCCGCCTCCGACATGGTTGCGCTCTCCCCGGTGGTGCCACAGGGAACGATCAGACGTACTCCACCTTCGATCTGGAATTCGACTAGTTCGCGCAAACGTGTTTCATCAACGGTACCGTCTGCTTGGAAGGGTGTGACTAGTGCTGTTGCACAACCACGCAGCCAATCAGCCTGAATTGTCATGGTTTACCTCCAGGAGTAGCCAGTATTTGGTCAATTATCTCGCCGAATTCATAGACGCCTTGGCGACCGCGTATCCAGTGCGCGGCAAGTATCGCACCGGCGGCAAATCCCGCGCGCGAGCGCGCGACGTGCGAGAGCAAAATCTGATCAGCCTCCGAATCGAAACCTACTTGATGTGTTCCCGGGACAAAGCCGGCGCGGGTCGAGGAAGTCGGTATGTCCTGGGTGAAGTGTTCGGCCATGAAATCGCGAATTCTGAGCGCTGAGCCCGAGGGTGCGTCGCGTTTTCGAGAATGGTGTGACTCGTGGATGAACGGCGCGTAGTCGTCGATCCTGGAGAACAGTGCTGCGGCATGTTCGACCACGCGATAAAAGAGATTCATACCGGTGGAGAAGTTCGCGCCGTACACCAGGGCGCCATCTCGCTCGAGTACGATTTCTTTCACCTCCGCTTCCTGTTCTTTCCAACCAGTGGTTCCTTCAACCAGTGGCACA
Source organism: Pyrinomonadaceae bacterium (assembly GCA_035263325.1). Classification (GTDB taxonomy): domain Bacteria; phylum Acidobacteriota; class Blastocatellia; order Pyrinomonadales; family Pyrinomonadaceae; genus PSRF01. The sequence continues at coordinate 12,976 of DATFRK010000449.1, forward strand.
TCTGCAATGGCGGCCGCTGTCACGTTTCGGAGCACAACATCGCTAACGGAAAAATCAATGGCCGCATCATGACCCATTAACGCCAGGGACAATTGATGGGGATCTAAATCGCCATGGTCACTGGTAAACGTGGCGCCGATTT
>DATFRK010000450.1:0-6505 GCA_035263325.1 Pyrinomonadaceae bacterium
GGCTGATCGACGCACCGTCAACCGTAGTTGGGTTCTACTGCGACGATTGAAAGTGTGCGGGAGGTGTTCAAAAGACAGGTCGTGAATGCTTACGACTACGGGACACGGAGCAAATGGTGGGGCAGTGAACTGCACATGCAACACGTCCACCGGATGCTTTCTGAGCTCCGCCGACAAGGTCAAGGGAATGCGAATTAGCGGCGTATGAGGGAGGGTGGTGCGAACCTTGAAGTTGGGCCAGCGGCCGCCAAATCGCTCGCTGGCCTCGGTCGTGGTGACGTAGAGAGTATAGTCGTTGGTTGAATCGATTTGCGCGAGCGCTTCGATAAGGTTGGTGGCATAGCTCTCGTTACCACCGAGCTTGGCCCCGACAGAGTGGGCATCGATTGCGATCCGCAATCGGGAATTCTCCTACTGGGAGCGCAGGCAGCCCGCCTGCAGCTTCACATTACAAACGAGGTAGTGCGTTCCCGTTCCCTCGTACGAGCGGAGGTACTTTATCTGCTGCGTCAACGAAAGCGACGGGACGTCCCCTGCGTTCCCGCCTACTTGGTTTTGCCCGCCACCGAGGCCTGGGCCTCGTCGCTCTGCTGGCCCCGCGTATCTCTTTCCCTGATGCGCGCTGCCTTGCCGCGAAGTTCGCGCAGGTAGTAAAGCTTTGCCCGCCTGACGCGGCCCTTCTTTACCAGGTCGATGTGGTCGATGATCGTAGCGTGCAGTGGGAAAATCCGTTCCACCCCAACGCCGAAACTGGTCTTGCGCACCGTGATCGTTTCGCGCGCGCCCCCATGTTTGCGGGCGATAACGACACCCTCAAAGGCCTGCAATCTCTCTTTAGTTTCAGATTCTTTAATCCGCACATGTACACGGACCGTATCGCCGGGCTGGAAGCGGGGTATGTTCTTCCGCAGCTGACTCTCTTCAACTTTATCTAATCTGTTCATCTCATTACTCCTTCTTTCGAGCGGCGATACTTAACTTGTCCACTTAGATTTCCAACGCCTCGCGCTCACCAAAATCAATTTCGTTTCAAAAGATCAGGACGGTTCTGCTCTGTCTTTTTCAGAGCTGCTGCTTTACGCCAACGTTCAATCTCTGCATGGTTGCCGTTGAGCAGAACTTCCGGTACTTTTCGGCCGCGAAACTCGGGTGGTCTCGTATAGTGGGGATGGTCCAGCACCCCTTCAGAAAAAGACTCAAACACTGCCGATGTCTCACTTCCGAGCGCTCCGGGAAGCAACCGAATAACTGCGTCGACTACCACCATTGACGCGGGCTCGCCACCGGACAAGACATAGTCGCCGATTGATATCTCGTCGGTGACCAGCAGTTCCACCACTCTCTCGTCCACGCCTTCGTAGCGGCCACAAATGAGCACCACCTGTTCCGCACTCTGGGCCAACTCCTGGGCCAGCGATTGGGAAAACACTCGGCCCTGTGGCGAAAGCAGTATTACTCGCGTCGTCGCCGGCAAATCTTCGCGCCTGGTGCAACCGGTTAGAGTTTCGACACCAGCAAAGATGGGCTCGGGTTTCAGTATCATCCCGTCGCCTCCACCGAATGGCCGGTCATCTACAGTGCGATGCCTATCGGTGGTCCACTGACGTAAATCGTGCGCGACGATCTCAACCAGCTCCGCTGCGCGGGCTCGTCTCACGATCCCATGGTCGACTACTTCGCGAAAGTACTCGGGAAAGATCGTGATGATATCGAAACGCAACATGCTTCACTCAAACGCGCTGAAGCTTGGCCTCTCGTCAGACCGCCAAAACCAGCGCACCTCAAAGATCTACAGATCCAAAAGACCCTCGGGTGGGTCTATCAAAATCGATTTCCGGGCGACGTCTACCGCCTTAACAATCGAATCCGCCATTGGTACCAGTAACTCTTTCCCTTCCTGGTCAATGACGGCAAGAATCTCTACTCCACCAGTCCGCAGGATGCGATCCACTTTCCCGATCAAACGACCTTCGCCTACCTGGACCAGGCAACCTTCAAGTTCCCAGTCGTAATAGTGGTTATCCGGCAGCGGGAAACGCTCTGCCTCGGGCACTGAAAACTCGCAGCCCACGAGATCGTTCGCTGCTTCAATAGTGTCGTAGTCAAAGAGCTTCAGAACTACGCGATCCTTCTGAAACCAGTAACTCTCCAGCTTGACGTCTTTTCGCCAACCACTCGGCGAGACGGCAATCAACTGGCTGATGTTTTCAAATCGTTCGGGGAAGTCAGTCAGCATCTCGGCAACGACTTCTCCCTTCAAACCCCTTGTTCGCACGGCCCGCGCCACTACCACCAGTGATTGAGCGCTGTCATCAACGCCGTTCATTCCACAATTTCCACCAGGTAGCGGCGATTCTTCTTGGCCCCGGCAATGCGCGCTAAAGATCGCAAGGCCTTGATTGTTCGACCCTGCTTGCCAATGATCTTGCCCACATCCTGGGGCGCCACTCGTACTTCTATCAACGTCGTCCCGTTGCGATCTACTTCGCGCACGTCAACGTTTTCACCTTCGTCGACCAACGACTTCACAACCATTTCGATGGCTTCGCGCATAGCTTTGTCGCGCTACGGAAATGATTACTAAGCTTCTGCCGGCACGGCGTTCTGTTTCGCGCTGGCTTTGATCAAGCGACTGACTGTGTCAGTAGGTTGCGCACCTTTACCAATCCAGTAGTTGACCCGTTCGTGGTTCAACTTGATCTCCGCCGGATTGCGGGTCGGGTTATACGTGCCCAGATTTTCCAGGTACGCACCGTCGCGCTTAGACTGCTTCTCTTTTACCACCACTCGATACGACGGGCTCTTCTTGGCGCCAGTGCGCATTAACTGTATTGCTAACAAGTCGTTCCTCCTTCAGAAACCGCGACCAAACCGGCCCGTCAGTCTCCGTTTACTTTCTTTTCTTCTTTCGTTTCTTCTTCAGTTTCTTCCGTGATGGCCCCACCGGTAACCCTGGTAGATCCTCACCATTTCCTTCGAAGCCGGCCATGTTTGGCAGGCCGGCCATCTTTCTCATCATCTTGCCCTTAAGACCACTGCCGCCAAACAATCCGGAACCGGAAAGCTGTCGCATCATCAACCGCATGTCGGCGTACTGCTTGATGAGTTGATTAACGTCTGCGACCGTTGTACCAGATCCGCGGGCAATTCTGCGGCGCCGGCCAGCGTTGAGGACCCGATGGTCGTTCCGCTCCTCGTGCGTCATCGAGTCGATGATCGCTTCGGTGCGCTTGAGTTCCTTCTCCATCATCTTCGACTGCTCTTCGTTGAGCTGGGGCATTCCCATGCCACCAAGAAGCTGATCGGGAAGGAGCTTCATTATCTTTGAGAAAGAACCGAGCTTCTTTACCTGGCGCAGCTGCGAGCGAAAGTCGTCTAAGGTGAACTCGTTTTTCTGGAGCTTCCGGAGCTGCTCTTCCGCTTCGGTCTGGTCTACCTTCGACTGCACCTCTTCAATCAGCGACAACACATCGCCCATTCCCAGGATGCGTTGTGCTACTCGATCCGGGTAGAAAGGTTCCAGTGCGTCGTAGCGCTCGCCAACACCAACAAACTTAACCGGCTGGCCGGTTACCTGCTTAATTGAAAGTGCGGCACCGCCACGCGCATCACCATCCATCTTTGTCAGGATGACGCCTGTGATTCCGACCCGACGGTGAAACTCTTCAGCGGAACGCACTGCATCCTGACCGGTCATGGCGTCGGCTACAAACAACGTCTCGACGGGATGAGTCTCGTCTTTTATTTTTACGAGTTCTTCCATCAGCTCATCATCGATATGCAGCCGGCCGGCCGTATCAATCATGAGCGTGTCGAAACCAGTTTGCTCCGCATGTTTGTGCGCTGCCCTCACCAGCGTGAGTGGATCGTTGGTTTCCGGCTGTTCAAAGATCTGTTGGCCAGTTGCCCTGGCGATTACTTTCAACTGCTCGCGCGCCGCCGGCCGGTAAACGTCTACCGACAACAGCAGCGGCTTCCGATCCTGATTGGCCGCGAGCCAGCGAGCAATTTTTCCGGTCGAAGTGGTCTTTCCGGATCCTTGCAGACCCACCACCATGACGGTGTTCGGCATCTGCCTGGTAAAGACAAGACGCGAGGACTGCCCTCCCAGCAGATCCACCAGCTCGTCATAGACAATCTTGACGACCTGCTCGGATGGCTTGAGCTCCTGCCAAACCTGCTGGCCCTCAGCTTTCTCTTTGACCGAAGCTATAAAGTCTTTCGCGACCTTATAGTTAACGTCGGCCTCCAAGAGAGCCAGACGGATTTCCCGTAGAGCGGCGTCGACATGTTCCTTCGTCAACACGCCTTCGCCGCGCAGATTCTTTAGCGTTCGCTTTAACTTGTCCGACAGGGACTCAAACATAGACGAAGTTCCGCGCTGCGAACGGAAACGGAGATGATAGCCACGGCTTTCAGGGGTGTCAAGGCGGCGTCCATCATTAAGGTTAAAGCCGTAAACTTCTGTGTGCTGAGAACTTACTATTCAAAGAGACCTTTTTTGCTGGTTGGGTGTGGGTTGACCTGCAATCACCTATCGTTGTGAAGTCTATAAAGTAGATTTACTGTACGACTTTGTTGTCCTGTGTTAAATTCACAACGAATTGGCTCAAGATCGCGCGGCAAGTGAGCAATCTGACTTAGATCCGAGGCCGCCCCTCCCACAAATCAATAGTTGCGTCATGAAAAGCCAACTCCATTGAGCTTTTAAGGGAATCAAATGGACAAACGTGTCGGTAACGGGCCCCGTGGCTCCGAACCGGATAAGACTTCCGAGGAACGAGGTGTGGTCAGTTTCGCCGACGCCCGGGTCCGCCTCCGCTCGCGCACGCGACCTTCAAACGAGTCGCTCAGGCGTGAGTTGGATGAAATTCGCTCGCTGCTCGACCAGGGGTTACTCACAGAAGCCAAAGAACGTCTAGCATCGGTAATCGTCACCGCCAGAAATCATCCGGTTGTCCTGGCCCTCGCTCGCTGTGCTCTTTCCACTGCACTCGAACAACAAGGTCATTATCGCGATTCACTCGCCGCCGTGGCGATGTATGAAACTCCAGAGTCGCGCGTCAAGCTGGACGAGCCGACAGTTTGTTATCTCCGAGTGCAGATTGCGCTCGCCTACAACTACAACGGCGACCATCCCAAGGCAATCGCCATGTTGAAGGCCATCCTGCGCGACTGCTCAGAGACTCCGAGCGCGGATCTGGGCCATATCCTCGCCGCCCTATCTCGCGTCTACCGAAGTATCAGTGAATATCCTATTGCTCGCGACTACGCGCAACGGGCGCTTGAGAATTTTCGTCAGACCGGTGAATGGCGAGGAATGGCGGAAGCCTATTTTGGCGTCGGCATGGCTGACATCCAGGAGGGGAATTACGAATCGGGCCTCGAGAACCTGGAACAGGCGCTCAAACTCATTGGCGATCGACCAGCTTCGTTCTTGCTGGGGCGAATTTACGCCAACATGGCTGGTGCTTGCTGGTTTCTGAAGCGACCGCAGGAAGGAATCGACCATCTCAAGCAGGCCATCACCTATTACGAGCGGACCGACCACAAAACTAATGCTGCTGACGGCTATAACAACCTGGGGATTAACCTGATCCTGATTGGCCAGTGGGACCGCGCCCAGGAAGCACTCGATCGCGCCCTTTCCCTCGCCACCGAAGTGGATGAACAGGGTGCGAAAGTGCCGATGATTCTCGATTCGCTCGGCGAATTGCACATGCTGCGCGGCAATCTCGATGAAGCCCAGGATTATCTCCGCCGCGCGGTGGCCCTGGCGACTGAGAACGGAAATAAGTGGTATGCAGCGCAGGCCTTGAGAACCCTGGGCCGTTGCTACCTCACGATTAATGATCCCACCAAAGCGTTAGCCAAGGGACGAGAAGCATTAACGCTGGCTGAGACGATTGGCGATCGACAAGCCATCTGTGAGTCACGCCTGATCGCGGCGGAAGCCCATCTTCTGATGCAGGATTTCGACCAGGCCGATGAGGAGTTGCAACGAGTCAGCGCGGAGACAACTGATTCAGCCACTGATCTTGGTTTCACCGGCGAAGCACACCGACTTTATGGAATGCTTGGCATGGCGCGTTCCGACGCGGCAGCCGCCGCCCAACATTTTGGCAGCAGCGTTTCTATCTTCGACATGCTTGGCGATCGCTACCGGGCAGCTCGCGCCCACCTGGAATTGGGGCGAGCCTACACCACGATCTTGCCGGCTCGTGCCGGCGAACATCTTTCGCGCGCATTAACTACTTTTCGCGAGCTTGGTGCCCGACTTGATCTTACGCGTGCCGAAGAAGAGTTACGCGATCTCGGCCGGGCAACACCAGTTCGCGCCCAGGAACAATCGGCCCTAACTCAACTGCTCACGCTGCGCCTGGCAGAAGCAGTTGCCTCTCGCGAACTATTGCTGCGTGAACTCGCCGCCGTGATGCGCCAGGAAACAGGCGCCCAAACAGTGATGATCAGCGAACGTGGTGAGCACAACCAACCACGCGTGGTG
>DATFRK010000451.1:0-9243 GCA_035263325.1 Pyrinomonadaceae bacterium
GCCGCCGGATGATCAAGCGCTACTGGCAGATTGGCGAGGGCGGAAAGTCCCCCGGCTCGGCGCAGGTCTGCAAGCGTGGTGATCTTATTTGTGTCGAGGAACTGCTGCAGTTTGGGGGGAACGTTCAGCTTCGCGGCAGTAGAGACATTTGTTATTGCCAGCAAGGGGGATTTAGGAGCAGGCCTGGAGATTGGTACCGGGAAGAGATCCTGGCGTCCCAGGGCGATCGCGACCTCAGTTTCAGTCACAGGCTGATCGTTAGCGTCTGCTACTTTGAGTTGAAAGCGCAACGACGGCGTCATCGCAGCCGGACTGGTAGGCACGGGTGGTCCATAGTAGACGAAAGAGAAGCGGCCGGTATTGTCGGCCATAACCACGCCCAGGTCAGTTGGGCCCTCGGAAGCATTTACTTCCAGGACGTGAACTTTAAAGCCTGGCTGTGAAATGGGAGTGGAGGTCGCGGTATCGATTAGCTGCCCAGTCGCCGAATAGTAACCGAAGTTGTATTGCTTCAAGCGGCGAATGAGTCCGCCGACTTGATCGCGAAATTCTGCCGGCATGATGCGCGCGTCAATCGCGCTCGTGAGTGCCGTCTGCAATCCATCGTCGGGTGTCGCGAGTAGCTGATCAAGGACCAGGGCGTGTCCGGTGCGGGCCAGGCCGTAAAAAGCCGAAGCCGGTACTCCAGTTTGGTTGGCTAACTTCGCACTGCTGCGCAGCATTTCGAGCATGTTGGGAGAAAGTGCGGAGTTGAAGTCCGATGTTGTTGTCTCCTCACGAACGAACTGGACCAGGCGACTGACCAGGCCTTGAGGAACTTGATTGGTTCCGTTTTCTCCTTTTAGAAAAGCAAGGTCGTCGTCAGTCAAATCCGCGAGGGGAACCCCCTGGAGTTCAGGTGTGATTCGGGAAATCAGCAACTCAAACTCAGAACGATCTGAAATGGAGAGGGTCAGATCGATCGTTGCTTCGGCGGGTGCATTAAATAGAACTCCCGACTCGCCCAGCAGGGTGTCGCCCTCGAAGACGCGGATCAGTAGATCAGGATTCAGCTTTACTTCTGGGCCCTGGCGCACTTCGTCACCAGCGAAGCTAATCTGGTAGTGTCCGGTGCCGTCAGTAGTGGCTTCACCCAATCTTTGCTCGTCCAGACCGCGGGCTTTCAAACTGGGAAGATTTTTGTTGAAGGCGCGCACGGTAAGGGAAACCGGTGAGGCACCGTTGGTTTGTTTGATCTGCCCCTGGACAAGGCGTGGGTTGGTAGACATTGTAAGACCTCTTTCCTGATTGCTGTTGATGCATGTGACCCATCGGGTTGAGGGTTAAAACATTGGCACGGTGAGGCCCATGATGAGCATGCCAAATCCGGGGCTCGTGGTTGACAACTCCGATCCGACATGATGCGTTTGGTCATATCCTCCGACCGCTGCCCCCACTGTTAAAAAAGACTTCTCACCAATGCGAAAATTGAAGGAGCCGCCAATGCCGAAGCCAATCGTGCCGACGTGGCCACTCAGGTCCGTCGGTTTGCCTTCTTCGTTTGTGTAAGCCGTGCTCCGAAGCGAAGAGGAGCCGTAGAGCTCGATATAGCCAGTTGCCAGGGGAACGTTGATCTTTTTGCCGTTGCTATCCGTGTAGTAATAGTAGTTGCCGGTTATCGAGATTGCTCCGCTTGGAACAAATGTGTTTTCGCCATAGGTCTGTTGGCCCAGAGGTGCGCCGAATTGGGTCGACATTAAGTACGTCAAGCCCAAGTTTAGAGTGAGGACGAGGGCAGGCCTCGACTTATCGCCGAATCTGTAATCGTATGCGAGTACTCCACTGGCAGCCAGAGTAGAATTGCCCTTCGTTGCTTGACCGGCTATAGAGCCAGCGGACAAATAAAGGCCGTACGCCTCCCGATCATATTCGTGCCAACCATGCGCGGTCATTGAGTAGCTGGGGGTTGTTTCGGCGTTGTACGACTTGATGCGTGTTTCGATAGTACTAAGCGATGGGGAGAGTTCGAAATGATTTGATCCATCACCCCAGAGTCCGACTGTTCCTTGCAGACCACGTTGAGTGCCTCGTTGATCAGAAACATAACCGCCTCTGATCACACCACCCCCATTAATACCGGCTGATGAATGGATCGTAAGAGAGCCCTGGTTTTGGTTTGCGGCCGCTTGAGTATTAGTGCCAGGGGTTTGCGCGACAGTTGGGTCAACTTGGTCCTTTTTCGCACTCGCTGTTCCTGGCTCGGCTTTTACGTCGTCGAGCCCCGTTGGGTCAACAAGACGAATCGGATTGTTGGAAGCGTAACAGAATGGGCTTGAAGCCTTGTTGCCGTGAGCGAGTATTGCCAGGGGATCTGGACTGATCCATCTAAGCAGCCAACAGCCATAATACCTGGCCCCGTGATAGTAAAGACCACTCTCAGTGTCTCGCTCTTTGCTGGTGAAGCGATAGCGTTTGCGGGCGAAGCTGCCAAAGCTCGTCTCACCGTACGGTGTGAATTCCTCACGACTGATGAAATCGGCGCTCTCTGTAGTTGCGCCGCCGAGAACAACGTTGCTGCTGCCTAGATGGTCGCCGAGCTGGTACTTCACCATTGGGCTGGAGTCGTCAGGAAACGGCTGGCCGATCTGTACCAACGCGATGCGACTCTGGTTGTCCATCACATGCAGGGAGTTGTTTTCTTGAGTGACGCCGCCCTGAACAATGCGGTGATGCTCAAAAATTCCTTCGAGATAAGTGGTTGTCTCGACCTGACCTCCCTGGCGACGGACCAGTTTCTTCACCCGCTGACCAGCTGAATCGTAGAGATACTGTGCGTGAACCGATGGTTCCGCTTGGTCCACTTGTGTCCGGTAGGCCCGCAATCGATCGCTATGGTCCCACTCGAAGTGGCGGGAACTGGTTTCCGAGATCAAATTTCCGTTGGCGTCGTAGGTGTATGCGAAAGCTGTTTGTCCGATCGTCAGGGTGGCGAGGCGATTTGAATTGGGCACGAAGGCGAAGATCCGATTCGCGGTGTGCGACAACTGTGTGAGGTTGCCGACATCGTCGTAGCGATAGGTTTCGCTGTAGGCTCGCGTCCGCGTCAGATCCGTACAACGCGGAGTGTCGTCCCAGGGGAGTTCTGGCGGAACATCGCACTCCCGACCATTGGCGGCAAGCAGACGGTATAACGGGTCGTAATTAAAATCGCGATTCAATGCGTCAGGTCCGAGGGGGGTGTTGGGGATGCCGCTGGCGGGCGCACGATCTGTGATTCGCCCAATATTGCCGACCAGATCGAAGCCGTAGCCGAAGTCCTGGAGTGCGGGACCGTCAGGACTAAAAGTCGACGGCGAAGGTTGCGTGCAACGTTCCGTCCGGAGTCGCTGCAAACGAAACGTCCGCGTGTCATAGGCGTAGCGAGTCAGTAAGCCATTGCCGTAAGCGATCAACAATCGCTGTGCTTTTGCGTTGTACGCTACGTGGGCCACGTAGATCGCGTTGTCGAGCGACACACTCTCCAGCGCGCCGGCGCGGTTGTAGCGGGGCTGCAGTTGTTTACGCGTGCCGGCGACGTCCTGGGGATAACTCAATAATCTGACCCGGCTGAGTGCGTCGAAGCTAGTGCTGGTGCGGTATTCAGTGGGATCGAGTAAGGCGGTGGCGCGGACTTCGAGATTCGGCGCGCCATTCAACGACCAATCAACGCGGATCGTCTGGATGTTCGAGACCGGCGGGGTAAAGACTGCCAGGAGCACTCCATCCCCGATCACCTGGCGAACCTTCTCCGTTAAATTGCCTTGGAAATCGTAACGCTCGAAGGTTACGCGACCCGCTTCGTCATAGATTCGATACGGTCTTCCCAAGAGGTTGCCGGCTGCGATTTGAGCAGCGCTGAGACTGGCGTTCGGATCGTCCCCATACACGTTTCGTTCACGCAGGGTGATCACCTCAGTACTTGCATCGCGGGCCCAAAGGTGAGTCGGTCGATTCAGGACGTCATATGCATGCAGCGCGAGCGCTCCTTTGCTATCGCGACCCTCAATCGGATTGCCCGCCGCATCCAGAACGTTACGCCGGATTCCGGCGTCGATGTTCTCGACACGTAACAAACGATTCAACAAATCATAAGTGTGGGTGAACGCCACTCGACCCAGGGCATCAATGACCTGCAGCAGATTTCCCCGGATGTCGTAGCGAGAGGTAGTGCGGATTTCTCTCAGCGGTGGCAGCGGATCACCAGCGTCCCGGGTGCGTTCAATGCTGATAACTGTTCGACCCAGGCAGTCGATCTGCACACTCGTGGGCGTGTTCCAGTGGCTGCGATAACTCGCCGCAGTCCCAGCATGCGTGCGTCCAGCATTGTCGTTTTGATCGTAGGTATAGATTTCCCATGGAGTTGGTTCAAAGACATCCGGATTACTAAAGTCAGGCGCGGCAATCGTTCCCGGGACACCGAGGACGACCTTGCGCTCTGAGGTGTCAGGATTGACGGTGCGGATCAGTTGTCCCCGCGGATCGTAGAAAAGTTCGACTCGCTGACCAAATTCGAAGTCTTTCAGTTCCGCGTAATCGTATCCCGCGGAAGAGAAAGGTTCGTACTTCTGGATGACTCGTCCCTTGTTGTCGTAGATTTGCCAACCTGAGACCACCACGTTGGGCAAGTCGTTAGGACCACGCTGTCGACCACTGACGGCCAGGGCCGTGCCGCTCGCATTGTTCTGATCTGCAGGCAACACGCCGGCGCCAAACACCGGATCGCCAAACAGCAAATCTTCCGCCTGGCTGCGCACCTGGACCAGACGGCCAAAGCCGTCGGAGTATTCACGACTCTCGATTGTTTCGTCGCGTTCCGGCGAGGGCACATCACTATCTCTGTCATGATGAATCCGGCGCGTGGTATGAACGGATATAGGTTGCATGCTGTTCATAAAGGCGAGGAAGTTGTAGGTCATGCTGACGCTGGGAGCGCTCGCGTCGCCCTCGCCGTTCTTGCCTTGCACCAGTGTCTCTCGCAATAGTCCTAAGGGAGTGAAGCGAAATAGGTTTATATTGCCGTTGGGATCGGTCACCAACTTCGGTTGGAACGCCCGGTAGTCGTAATCAATTTGCGTAGCGAGTTGTGCCGGATTGGTCACTCTTACGGGAAGCAGATCGAATTTGTCATACACAGTAGCGGTGTCGTGTCCTAAAGGGTCGCGGCTGACGATTCTGAGCCCACGGGCGACTTTACTGGCAGAAGCTTCTTGAAAGTCATAGCGACATCTCTCGGACTGGGTGAAGAAGCCGGCGACATCTTCTTGATCCGGACCTCCAGCATGAAAGACGTAACCTGCAAGTTGAGGAACCAGGTTACGGAATTCTGCCGGGTATTCGCTGGTCCATGGCACAGTTGTGTCAAGGGTTAAGTAAGGCGGTTCCTCAGGTGGGTTAATAAGAGCATCGCCGCTTTTGTAAGCGTCGTGCAAAAGCGTTTCAGTTAGCACCAAACCTTCACTTCGCACTAACGCGCCATGATTATCGATCCGTCCTGCCGCTAAACCCTCAAATGCCGGTCCGTCGTAGTAGTTGTAAGTTTGGCCAATCACTGCAAACGAAGGATCGTTAGCTGCAAGTGAGCGCAAGTCATTAATCGTAAAGACACCATCATTCTTTAGCTCTAGGGAAGTTGTGCGGGCGATCCGATTAAAGATGTAAACGTTCTGATCTTGAGGTCGGGCGAAGGTGGTGCGCATCTGGGTGGCCAGATATGGTTGCGCCGGCTTATCGCCCAGGGACCGCCAACCACGTGGGCAGGCAACTTGAGTTTGTCGGCGTGGCTGGCCAAATTCGTCGTAGTCGTCAGTGAAACTGAATTGGACCAACGGATCGTTACCTCGCTCCCATCGCGTCGTTCGTTGGGCCAGGAGATGCGGAAAGAAAATATGTAGCCGGGCGCTGTCAACGGAGTCAGGAGGCGATTCTTCCCGCAGTCCGTAGGAATACTCCGTCACTGTGTAAGGACGACCCGCTCGTTCGCTGTTATCAAGCGCGTAGAGTTCAGTGCGCAGGATGTTGCCGCGAAGGGCGCGGATCGCGTCGCGTCGTGCGCGGCGGGAAGTAAGGGTCCGCAGGAAAGTATCGATGCCTTGTTTGTGTTGCAGTAACTCCGGGTCATCAGCAAAGAACTCTGAGCTAAGATCGAGTTCTTCCCAATCGCCGAACTCCTCACCGACAGGTCCCTGATGAAACCAGGTCTTGGTAAGTACGGGTGGAGAAAAATGATTTTGACCGGCAGTAGCGAGAAGGGCTTGATTGCTGGCTACGGGCGTTGCGAGTAAGCCGTGGATACCGGCTCGATTGATACTGTTCAGACTATCTGCATAGTAGCCTACGACGCGTCCGAGGTTGTCGATGCTGGTCAAGAATGTTTCGACCGGCTGTCCGGCTTCGTCGGGCGAATCAAGCACTCTGAAATTAACGCCGTCCGTCAAGAAGCCATGAAACTTCTGAGTTGCGTCATCAAAATAACTCCCAACCATCTGTCCCAGGTCGTTGATGCCGTTGAGCCAGGTGATTGAACTACCGGGGAAGTCGATAGTGATAAAGGCATCTTTGTCTCTGAAAAAGCCATGCTGAATCTCTCCAGTTGGGTCGAAGTAACCGCCTACGATCTGGTTGAGATTGTTGATATCAGCAATGAACGTACTCGAATTGGCAGGTACTCGAGGATCGTCTTCTAACTGCGTGGTTAGTTCACCTACCTGAATGAAGCCGTGCAGGAGATCGTTGTTGTCGCTATAAGTACCGACCCTTGCGCCGAAGTTATTGAGGCCAGTGAATTCGGTGCCCCGAGACGATTTTCCAGATCCGGCCAGCGGATGGCTGTAAAAACTGAAGCGCTCACCCAGCTTGCTAAATGCCTGGTAACCGGAGCCATCGGAATTGAAGACCACTCCCACGACTTCGTCGTTATCATTGATGGCACTGGCAGCGCTGGTTCCCGGAAACGTTGTGACGCCGAAGCCGGGCGGGTCGAATGAACTCGACGAATCTGGACCGATCAGGGCACTGTGTCGCGCTCCATTGGCGTCACGTTGAAGTCCGACGAGTTGTCGATTGCTGTTGATCCCTAACAGGAGGGTAGATGGCGCACCGGGAAAATCGATCGTGGAAAAGTTGTACAACGTGGCGACAGAACCTGGTACTTGAGGTGCTGGGCCGGAAGTCTCGCTATCGAATTGTTCGACCATGCCGAAGCCGCGAAACTCGCGCTCGGCGCCGTCCCAATAGCCGTGGTGATAACGATATTCCGTAGTCAATCTAGTGCTGGAGATCTGGTCGATAGTTTCAACCAGGGCCACGACGTGCACGGGGAATGGCAGGGGTGAGCGCCAGCGAGTCTGCGTTCTTTTCTGGTCCTCGATATAGAACCGCGTGGAGGGGGCATACTGAACGCGGGTGACCGCGCCGATGTGATTGTTCATCTCATTCAACAAGTAGGGTTTTGTCCCGCCTGTGAAGTCGAGAAAGAACATATTTTGCCTGGATGGACCATTGCGGTCCGCGCTCCACAAGACGCCGCTTACACCAGTGCCGAGCAGGTCGACCAGTCGCACCGCATCCATATCCGTGACTGGAGGCGTACCCTGGATCACGATTGCGTCGCTCCAACTATTTCCGCTCTGGTTGATCCAGAGTGTGACCCGTGTATCGTCGATATAGACGAGATCAGCCAGGCCATCACCATCAACATCGCCGATCAGGATGCGCTTCGGATCATAGCCGAGAGGGAAGCGCGGGCTATTCTTCATGTGGATCTGCTTACCCCAGTGGCCATAACCACGGTTGGGCCAGTACTCGACACAACCGTCATAGACCAACACGATATCCTGTAGTCCATCGCCCGACATGTCGGCCCACTTGACGCGCGCATCGGAGAAATTGAGGTTGGGAAAGATGGATAGCGACTGCCGTTCAGCCCAGCTGGTCCGATTCCAGCCTTGTTCTCGATCGTTAAAGAAATACTCGAAACGGCTACCCGAACGAACGGCGTCCGTCACCCCATCACCATCGAGATCTACCAGGCGCACCTCCGGATCGCCGAAAACGAAACTGGGCGCTTGCCGGTATCTTTGAAATGACTTGCGGTTCCACAAGCCGCCGAACTGAAGGGGAAAGTATCCCGCCAGGCCCTCGCCATTGATTAATAAGTCTGGACGACCGTCGCCATTGGCATCGATCAGTTGTACGCCTGGGTCTGTTAAGTGAAACCCGGCGGGCGCATCACGCATTTCGCGCGGTAGGTCAAAGACTCCGCCGCCCAGGTTGCGCCAGTAGCGCGTCACACTGTTCATTTGCAGCATGTCGGGCAAACCGTTGCCGAACAGATCGACCATCTCAAAGTCATGATTGGCGAGCGAGGCCAGAGGTAGATCACTGCCGGTAAGAGGGAAAAAGTGACGCCGCTCCGGCTCAAACAAGCTGTAAGCAAATTCCAGCGGTGGCAGTTCCTCCTGGAGATCACCATCATGGCCGACGACCTTGATCTGACTAAGAGCTGAGACACCATTGCGCGGCAACTGCGCAGATGGACCACGGTCATCGAGGTAAATCAGCTGATAAGTTCGAGTCAGGGCGTCAAACTCAGCGTGGGTCGAAATATCAATCCTGCTACAACGCTGGGCTGTGCGGATCTCAAAACCAGGACGGTAGTCGGAGAAGTGGTCAGGTCGATCGAGATAGGTGAAGTTCACCGTCACCAAGAATTTGGGCGCACCAGGTGTACTCTGTGGATCCCCGTAGTTTGCGTAACGGATCTCAGAAAGATAGAGCTGGTCCCAGTGATGAACATCCTCGGTCTGTTGCGCATCACGTTGGTAAACGTACTCGATGAGATTACCGAACGTATCAATCGTGCGCGTAAGCTTCCAGGCGAAGATGTTTTCCTTCCTGTCGGGATCAGCAATGACAGCTGGATCGGACCCACTCGACTTTGGTGTGCCATAGAGACTAACCAGGCCATCCCTGGTTTTCACTTCCCAATAATCATTGTCGGCGTCGCGATGATGCTGGATGAGTGCGAATAGACCTTCGGTGCGAGGGCGATAACTAGTGATAGCGGCAGACTGGTTTACCGGAACCAGGTCCTCAGCTCCCGAAAGGACGAAGATGTCTCGGGTGTCGTCGTACTGCGGAATTCCCTTGGCGGTTTGCCGGGTAATTCCGGGAACGCTCAAACTCCAGCCGATACCGAAGGGGCCATTGCCATGTCCGCTGCTGTAG
>DATFRK010000452.1:0-3826 GCA_035263325.1 Pyrinomonadaceae bacterium
GATAGTCTGCGGAGTGCGATATTCAAATTTGGGTAGTCGCATCATAGGCGTTCAATTGAGAGTGACGCGACTACTGTAAAAGTTGGTTCGCATCCAGTCTGATCAAGGTTTTATCTGTGTTTCAAGCTCTGCCAGACGCCGGTCAATATAGCGGTGATCGACCTGGAAATTGAAAATGTTCTGGTTAAGCACATCAATCTTGCGGTCCACGCCACGCAACGAATGCTCGATTTCGTGTCTTACATTGCTGAACTCAGTTTTCATTTCGTCCCGGAAGGCGGCGAACTCAGTTTTCATCTCGTTTCGCAAAAGCTCGAAGCCCCGGTCCATTCGCTCGTTGGTTTCAGCGATCCTTTGGTTGGTCTCCACGAGCTTCTGATTGGTTTCTGCGATCGATGCGAGTGCCTGCTCCCAGATCGGCTTCGTGTCGTATTGCCGGCTGTCGAGCTTTTCAACCCGATTCTCTAAGGCTCCAAGTCGCGAGTCGACCGCGTCGAAGCGTGCAAATACTCGTTCTTCAAATGACCTGGGATTCTTGGTCTCGTCAGTTTTATTTTCACTCATCTCTGCCTTCCTTTCTCTTAGGTGAGGTAATCGAAAGCCAGGCGGCTTTCTTGTTTCGAATTACGAACAACTCAGCATCGCAGTTCGCTGATAATCACATAAACGATCCCCGAGACCCACCCGCTACCGCGAGGTGGTACTGACTGTGTTCACGAGTGCACCGCCACGCGCGGCATCTCTTTACCATCGCCGCCTTCGAGGGGCGTCAACACGCGCAAAGGTTCGGGCCACTCAACTGCTGGTACCACGTCAGGACCATAACGTCCTTCACGTCCCCGCGACTTCTCCCGTAGCGCTTTCAAAACTTTCTCGGGCGTCAACGGCACTTCATCGATGCGCACTCCCACGGCATCGTAAACCGCATTAGCCACCGCCGGGGGAATCGGCAGCAACGGTCCCTGCCCCACTTCCTTCGCCCCGTACGGTCCATTCGGATCAGGATCTTCAATCAGATAAGTCTTAACGTCGCACATCTCCATGGTCGTCGGACTCTTGTATTCCAACAGTGAAGGAAATTTATGCACGACGTTCCGATTGCCGCGATAAACCATCTCTTCCATCAGGATTTCACCCAGGGCCATGTAGACGCTGCCTTCGACCTGGCCCATCACCAACATCGGATTGATCGACTTGCCGATGTCATGAGCAATCCAAACGCGCTCTACCACTACCAGCCCAGTGTCCGGATCCACATCAACCTCGGCCACTGCCGCTGAATAGCTGTAAGCCGGTGATGGCCCAACCCCTGAACCTTTGTACTTACCAGGTGACGGCGGCGGTGAGTAAGAACCCACGGTGCCAATCGTGCCAAATTTTGACTCGGCCAGAACCACCGCTTCAGCAAACGTCACTCCGAGCTCGGGATTCTCGACATCAAAAACGCGTCGTTCAGCCAGCGAAAGGTTTTCAATCGGCACGCCCAACTTTTCTGCTACGGCCATCACCAATAATTCCCGCGCTCGTTCCGCTGCTTGAACTGCAGCATTACCGGTCATCAAGGTAACCCGGCTCGAATAGCTACCGAGATCTACAGGCGTTAGATCCGTGTCCGCCGTGACCACTCGAATGTCGAAAGGGTCAATTCCCAGAACCTCTGCCACGATGTAGGCGAGGATCGAGTCAGAGCCTTGCCCGATGTCGGTCGATCCACACATCACACAAACACCACCCTGCCGGTCTAGCCGGAGCTGAACCCCGGATTGCGGCATATTGTTCCAGTAGATTGGCAATCCGGCGCCGCAGATGTAGGAACTAGCGGCGATTCCGATCCCTTTACCATAAGGCAGTTTGCGATTGCTTCGATCCCAACCTGAGAAACGATTCTTCCAGTCGGAACCTTCCACAACTTTGTCGATGCACTTGCCCAAACCCATGCTGCCGATGCGCAGGTAGTTCGCAGTGACAGTATTTGGCGGCACCAGGTGTGCCCGACGCATTTCCGCTGGATCCAGTTTTAGCTGTTCGGCGATCTTGTCGATTTGGATTTCCAAACCATAGCGTGGCTGCGGTGTTCCGTGGCCTCGTTTTGGTCCACAAGGTGGCTTGTTGGTGAACGCGCGGAGTCCTTGAAATTTATAACGCGGGACGTTGTAGGTAACCGTCTGCAAGGCTCCGGTGTAAAAGGTGCTGGCCACGCCGTAACTACCGTATGCCCCGCCATCCAGAAATGTCTGGAAATGCATGCCGGTGATTGCTCCATCGTTCTTCACTCCGGTTTTGATCTTCATCAACACCGGGTGGCGGCCCCGATGGCAGTAGAAAACCTCTTCGCGAGTTAGCGTGACCTTTACCGGTCGACCGGTGATCATTGCCAGCTTACAAACCGCTACTTCGTGGTTGAAGGGATCGCTCTTGCCGCCAAAGCCGCCGCCATTTGGCGTGGCAATGACCCGAATGTGACTGGCCGCCAGACCGAGGACCTTGGCTAACGCCCGGTGGACGTAATGTGGTGTTTGCGTCGCGCTCCAGAGCGTGATCTTCTGGTCCGAATCGTAATGAGCAACGGCTGCGTGTTGCTCCATCGGTAAGTGAGTATTCCCTTCGTAGAAGAACACGTCCTCGCGTACCAAATCTGCTTCGGCAAATCCTGCTTCGACATCGCCAAACTCGAGCGAGACTTTTTTGTGAACATTGCCTGAGTCGCCGTACTCGTGAATGCGCGGTTCGTCGATAAGCACTGCTTCTTCAATGGTCGAGATAGTGTTGAGCGGCTCGTACTCGACTTCGATCAGATTCATGGCGTCGAAGGCCACGTCTTCATCGATGGCAGCCACGGCGGCAACCGGATCGCCGATAAAGCGAACCTTGTCGATGCACAGAGCATGTTCGTCCTGGCTGACTGGCAGAATTCCGTAGGGAATAGGCAGGTCTTTACCGGTGATCACTGCGAAAACACCTGGTAAAGCCAGGGCCTTGGCGGTGTCGATATTTTTGATGAGTGCGTGAGGTAAGTGACTGCGCAACATCTTGCAGTAGAGCATGCGCGGCAACACGATGTCGTCAGCAAATTTTGTTTGCCCAACACACTTCGCGCGGGCATCCACCTTGCGGAAGGGCTTGCCAATTACATTCAGATCTTGGGGCTTACTTTTGCTCATCAGCTACTCGATACCAAACACACTCTCTCGCGGCAACTCCATCTCTTCGCCGCGCATTTTCGCTGCCGCCAGCTCAACTGCTTCGTAAATCTTTATGTAACCAGTGCAACGACACAAATTGCCTGACAACGCTTCCTGGATCTCCATCCGCGTCGGCTTGGGGTTCTTCTGCAAAAGCTCCTCGGCCACCAACAAGAAACCAGGTGAACAGTAACCACATTGCGCCGCGCCTAAGTCAGCAAACGTCTGCTGCAATGGATGAAGCTCGGCGCCGTCGGCCATTCCTTCAATAGTTTTGACTTCCCGTCCTTCAGCCTCGAGCCCCAGCATTAAACACGACAAAATCGAACGACCGTCGACAAGGACTGCACAAGTGCCGCATTCGCCCAGTTCGCAACCGTGTTTTGTGCCAGTCAGATTGAGATCTTCACGCAGCACTTCCAGCAGCGTTTTGTGCGGCGCGAACGCCACTTCCGTCTGTTCGCCGTTCAGTTTGAGGGTGATGTGCGCTTTCTGTTTCATTTACCAATCGGGGAAGCCGTGGCCCCACCAGCATTATTCGCTGCCAGGGTGCTCAGACGCAAACGTATAACTTTGACCAGCCTGGCGTAAACCGGCGCGCAACATCGCTCGGGGATTGTCCAGTACAGCTGCGAGCTTGCTCC
>DATFRK010000453.1:0-3462 GCA_035263325.1 Pyrinomonadaceae bacterium
CCTCGCTGGCTAATTGGCTTTCGGATCAGCGAGTTTCAATTTGCCAGATCGCCAGTCCGCTATTCCGTCGTCTATGCGAAATTTTGACTGGCAAAGAAGATTTTTCTGCGCTGCGCATACTGCGAATGAGGAGCGAATCCGTTCAGCAGTCAGACTTTATCCTTTACCAAAAGCACTTCCCGCCTTCCTGTTTATTCTTGAATGGATTGTCTACCACTGAAACCAGCGTGTTAACAGAGTATTTGATGGACCAGAGGAGTGTAATCACCGGCAATGAAATTCCCGTTGGGTATGAAATGGAAGGAACGGAGGTGCTGTTGCTCGACGATGACGGTAAGGGCGTTGGCTTCAACCGGATAGGGGAAATTGTTGTGAGAAGTAAGTACCTATCCCCGGGCTACTGGAACAACCCAGAACTTACCGCGACAAAGTTCAAACCTGATCCACACAACCGAGAGAAGCGGCTGTATTACACAGGCGATTTAGGCGTGGTGCTTCCAGATGGCTGCTTGGTTCACAAAGGCCGTAAAGACTTTCGAGTCAAGATACGAGGTTATGGAGTTGAATTAAGTGAAATCGAAAAAGCCTTAGAGAGTCATCCGGCTATCAAAGAAACAATAGTGCTCGCGCCTTGTGTTACATCTGGGGAAGCCCGTCTCGTCGCATACTTTACGTGCCATGGAGAAGCGGCTCCGAGTGTTAGCGAGCTGCGTAGTTATCTCAACGAGAAGCTGCCTGACTTCATGATCCCTTCAGCATTCGTCCGTCTTGAGACTCTGCCCCTCACACCTAACGGTAAGGTAAACCGGCTATTGCTTCCGGAGCCTGGCAGTTCGAGACCGGACCTGGATACTCCTTTTGTCGCTCCCAGGACTTTAGTGGAAGAAAGACTGGCAAGTATCTGGGCCGAAGTACTTTCTCTCGAACAGGTTGGGATTCACGACAACTTCTTTGATTTAGGAGGACACTCACTCGCAGTCACCAGGGTCGTGTCACAGATCATCAAGCAATTTCAGTTAGAAATACCTGTTCAATATTTCTTTCAATCTCCCACAGTGGCTGCGCTAGTTGCTTACGTTGAAAGGGCTGCTTCGGAAAACCGCGGCGCAAGCGGCCTCTCTGTGAAACCAGTGTCTAGAGACGGGAAACTTCCGCTCTCGTTTTCGCAGGAGAGACTCTGGTTCCTTGATCAACTGGAGCCAGGCGGCTACACGTACAATCTTTTGGCAGCTTATCGGCTTAACGGCCAAGTCAACATA
Organism: Pyrinomonadaceae bacterium; assembly: GCA_035263325.1. Taxonomy (GTDB): domain Bacteria; phylum Acidobacteriota; class Blastocatellia; order Pyrinomonadales; family Pyrinomonadaceae; genus PSRF01. The sequence continues at coordinate 1,260 of DATFRK010000453.1, forward strand.
ACTGCATTGGAACAGAGCATTAACGAGATTATCAGGCGCCACGAGGTGTTGCGTACAGTCTTCAAGTCCGCAGGGGGTCAACCAGAGCAAATTATCCTTCCATCGATGACCGTAAAGATCCCGTTGTTAGATCTGAGAGGGTTGGCTTCTGAGGCAGCGAGAGAGTCTGCGGTTCGGCGACTAGCCAAAGAAGAAGCGCAAAGGCCCTTCGACTTATCCCGTGGTCCGTTGCTACGAATAAGCCTGTTACAGCTTGCGGACGACGAATACTTACTGTTTCGCGCAATGCATCATCTGGTTATTGATGGTTGGTCCGGTGGCGTCCTGTTTCATGAGCTTGCTCAGTTTTACGAGGCCTTTTCAAACAGGCAACCGTTGCTGCTTCCCGACCTGCCAATCCAGTATGCGGACTTTGCCACATGGCAAAGACAGTGGCTTCAGGGCGAAACCTTAGAAACCCATTTGTCCTACTGGAAAAAAAATCTTCAGAATATCCCAACGCTGCAACTAGCCACCGATCGGCCGCGGCCCGCGATTCAAACCTCTCATGGTGCGCACCAATCCTTCGTACTTTCCGAGACGCTCTCCGCTGGGATCAAGAGTTTGAGCCATCGTCATGGTGTTACTCTTTTCACGGTGTTGTTAGCAGCATTTCAAACGTTGTTAGCCCGTTATACTGGGCAGACGGACATTGTGATCGGTTCTCCAATCGCCGGTCGAAACCGCGGCGAGCTCGAGTCTTTGATCGGGTTCTTCCTTAATATGCTGGCGCTTCGCACGGATCTCTCAGGTAACCCAACGTTTGAGGAGCTGCTAGTGCGTACGAGCAAAAACTGCCTAGGCGCCCTAGCCCACCAAGATCTACCTTTTGAAAAAGTTGTTGAGGAGCTGCATGCGAAACGAGACCTGAGTCATCACCCACTGTTTCAGGTAACATTTGGTTTTCGGAACACACCCAGGTTTTCCATGCAATTAGCCGGTGTCAGCGCAGAAGAGGTTGAAGTCGACAGCGGGATCGCAAGATTCGATATCAATCTGTTCATGGAGGAAGAAGAGCGTTGCCTGCGAGGCTACCTAAACTACAATACAGATCTGTTCAATCGCGATACTATCCAACGCTTGATCAGCCATTTTAAGAACCTTCTCGAAAGTATTGTGACTAACCCCGGTCAAAGAATTTCTAATCTATCCATACTCTCCGAAGCCGAAAAACATCAATTGTTGATCGAATGGAATGACACCGAGAGGGACTATCCGAAAGCAAAGTGTATCCACCAATTATTTGAAGAGCAGGTGGAAGAGACACCGGATGCAATAGCACTTGTGTTCGAAGACCAGCAGCTGACGTATCGGGAGCTGAATCAACGCGCAAACCAAATAGCCCACTATCTCAAAAGGCAAGGAGTAGGGCCGGAGGTATTGGTAGGGGTCTGTGTGGAGCGGTCGCTAGAAATGGTGGTGGGACTGTTGGGCATACTCAAAGCAGGCGGAGCATATGTGCCTTTGGATTGTGAGTATCCCAAAGAGCGCTTGGCCTGTATGCTCGATGACGCTCAAATTTCACTGTTGTTGACTCAACAAAAACTGGTCCCGCAACTCGCTGAGTTCAAAGGTCACGTGCTCTGCCTAGATAAAGACTGGGAAAAGATTGCTCGGGAGCGTGATAAGGATCCGGACAACCTAGCGACGGTGGAGAACCTCGCGTATGTCATCTATACCTCAGGGTCCACCGGCAGACCGAAGGGCGTTCAGATTCAACACAGCAGCGTCGTTAACTTATTGAGCTCGATGCGACGGCGACCAGGACTGACCAGCCGCGAGACGCTACTGGCGGCCACCCCGCTATCGTTCGATATTGCCGGATTGGAGCTTTACCTCCCGCTGACGTTGGGTGGGCAAACAATTGTCGTAGCCCGCGAAGTTGCTTCCGATGGTGTTCGGTTAGCAAACAAATTATCTGGCGCCGAAGCCACCGTAATGCAAGCGACGCCAAGTAGTTGGGCGATGCTGCTAGATAACCGTTGGGAAGGCGGTAGTCAACTAAAGATCCTGTGCGGCGGTGAAGCTTTGCCGAAAAAGTTGGCGGATCAGTTATTGTGCCGAAGTTTCTCACTCTGGAATATGTATGGTCCTACAGAAACGACAATTTGGTCAGCCATTTGTCAAGTTTCTGCAAATTGGGACAGTGTCCCCTTGGGACGTC
>DATFRK010000454.1:0-3601 GCA_035263325.1 Pyrinomonadaceae bacterium
AATCGGGGTCACAGTCAACTGGCAAAGCGATTGTCGTACTTGAAAAATCAGACCGCTCTCGGCGATTAGAGGGAAGTTTTAGCGGAGTCTCAGAATGTTTTTTCACCACGTAACAAAAGATTTTTCGGCTTACGTTCACGGCGAACTTTCAAGCGAGGAGTCGCGCCGGTTTGCGGAACATATCATCAGCTGTCAAAGGTGCCGGTCCAAATTTGAAGAGATCAAACTCGGTATCAAGTTCGCGGAACAACTGCCTCGACTAACAGCCCCCGATCATCTTTGGGAAGAGATCGAAAACCTGCGTGCGCGTCAGTCCGTGCCAGTCACGCAAATCGTTGCGCCGAGAAGATTCATCAGCAATTGGAAACCTCAGTTGGCAGGAATAGCGGCGGTCCTACTGATGGCTATCGGTGTGGGAATTCTTTGGAGTTATCGAACTAGGCCAAGTACCCCGGTTGGACCATCATGGCGAGTAGCTCGACTGGGTGGCACGCCAAAGATTGGGTCGGCCGGTATCAGTAACGGCGGGCAACTTGGTGTGGGTCAATGGTTGGAAACAGATAGTACTTCGAAGGCTGAGATCTCGGTGGCCTCAATAGGGCAGGTACAGATTGATCCAAACACGCGCGTCAGATTAGTGGAAACACAACCAACTGAACATCGACTCGAGTTGGCGCGAGGCAAGATGAGCGCGCGGATCTGGGCCCCACCCCGGCTGTTCTTTGTTGACACTCCTTCGGCAGTGGCGGCGGATTTAGGTTGCGCCTACACGCTCGAAGTCGATGACTCGGGTGCAAGCCTTCTACGCGTAACGTTCGGCTGGGTCGCACTCGAATTAAAAGATCGCGAATCGATGGTGCCTTCCGGCGCTGCCTGCCAAACCCGCCCCGGAATCGGGCCAGGCACGCCTTATTTTGAAGACGTTTCGGCAGCGTTCCGCGATGCCCTTGCGCAGTTTGATTTCGGCAGTGACCCGGCTACCAGGAAAGCTGCCTTAGATCAGTTGCTCGAAGAGCCTGCGGAAGCGCGCAACACGCTCACTTTGTGGCATCTCCTGAGTCGGGTCGACGGTAATGAGCGCGTTCGAGTTTACGAAAAGCTTGCCAGTCTTTGGCCGCCGCCAAAAGGGGTAAGCCGGGAAGGGATATTGAATTTGGACCAGGAGATGCTCGAGCGATGGAAAGATAATTTGGCCGCCGGCTGGGCTCAGAGACCCCTGGCCCCAGCATCCTTGCTTGACCCATTGTCGAGAGTCAAGAGGTTTGTGCGACAGATGAAGCACAAGATTGCCGATTAGCAATACGATGTGGCGGCAGCAGGGAACGAGGAGGAAGTCATGACAATGGTGCACGCTAATCTTGATCGTCGGTCGTTCTTGAGTGTCACGTCCTCAGCGGTTGTATTGCCATTCTTTGGCTTCGGCATTTTGGAATTGATCGGGTGCGCAAAAGGGGATTCCCTGGCTTCACCAGCCGGTGAACAGAACAACAGCGCACTCTCGTGGAGAACTAGCATCGTTTCAGACAAGGAGTCGGGTGATCCTTTGATCGTCTCCGGAACAATCTATGGGGAGGATGGCAAGACTCCCTTACCGGGAGCGACACTCTATGTCTATCAAACTGATGCAACCGGCAACTACTCCACCCGAGGCGGCGGCGACAACCGCAATACACGTATCCACGGTCAAATGCTCTCGAACGCGGCCGGCAAATATGAGTTCCGCACAATAAAACCAGCCTCATACCCGGGTCGAAAGATCCCCGCGCATATTCATGCTTACCTTTCCGCACCAGGATTTCCAGAGTACTGGATCGATGAGTATCTGTTCGAAGGAGATCCGCTGATCACAAATGCCGAGCGAGCCAAGTTACAAGGAGCGGGAACATCGTTCTATTCAATCCTCAAACTGACTCGCGGCAGTGATGGAATTCTGCGCGGCACCCGCGACATCAGAATCGAACGCTGCTCAAACAATTGCACTCGGCATTAGAATCTGATGGGTGAGAATTATGTGGCGAGCAGTACGTTGGGTGACAGTGATTCTGTTTTGCTTACTGCTGGTTATTCAGTTCGTTAGGCCAGCGCGGACCAATCCTGTGGTGGACGAATCACTGTCGTTGCAGTCGCGGTTGCCGGTTGACCCTAAAGTAGCGGCCATCCTGGATCGTTCTTGCGCCGATTGTCATTCAAACAAGACGCGTTGGCCCTGGTACAGCAATGTGGCTCCCGTTTCCTGGTTTGTGATTGGTCACGTCAATGATGCCCGGAGAGACTTGAATTTTTCTGAATGGGGCAACTACGACCGGCGCCGACAGAGTGCGCGGTTGCGGCAGATGTGTGACCTGACCAGTTCGGGGGCCATGCCATTGAGTTCCTACACGCCGCTACATCCAGGCTCAAAGTTAACCGCCGAGGACGTGAAGGCTATTTGTGATTGGACCCGTCAGGCCGCGCCGCAGCGTTGATCCACAGATTACGCCGATTACACAGATTGATCTCAATGGCCTTCACTTAACTTTGAATGACCCTCCTGTCATCAAGATTCACCAACCCTTTGCGCTTTAAAGTTGTCTTGCGTGTTCGGCGTAATCTGCGTAATCTGTGGATCGCCAGAGGTAATGGTCGCGTTCTGACCTGTCTAGATGCCCACCAGGTGACTGGTGTCGTTGAGGGTCGCGACTCTCACAAAGCCGTCGTCGCGTAAGTCGAAACGACTAATACCACAATTCGAACTTGCCACCCACACCGGCTTCAGTTCGGGAGCATCGAGAGCACCCATCAAATGAAGAGCCAGGATGCAGATCGTCCCGGTGTGACTGAAGATGGCAATTTTGCCGCCGCTGTATTGCGTGATGATTTCATCCAGTTTCTGCCAGGCACGATCGAGCAGCTGCCGGTAACTTTCACCGCCGGTAAGAACGTGTTCGAAATCGCGGCGTAGCAAAGCAGCATATTGTGCGGGATGTTTTTCAGCCGCGTCTTCGAAGGTTAGTCCTTCCATGACGCCGACACTGCGTTCACGAAAGGCTTTCGTGGGTTGCACCTTAAGGTGCGACAGGTTTGCCAGTGGTTGAGCAGTCTGAACTGCCCGTAGGAGATCGCTCGAGTAGATTGCTACTAGTGATTCACCAGCGAGGGCTCGGGCTGTGGTAAGGGCTTGTTGGTGTCCCTTGGCGGAGAGTGGAGTCGCGGAGTGTCCACCGAAACGACCTTCCGCATTGCCCTCCGATTGACCGTGGCGGATGAGAAGGATGTGGGTCGACGAAGACATTTTGTCTTTGGCCTTCGCTCTTCGACTTCTGTCCTTGGTGCTTTGTTCTTTGTACTTGTTCTCGATGAGCAGTTGAGATCTGAGATCTTTTGCTCTGAGATCTCAAGACCACCTCAAGACCGCCAAACAGAACCAGGTTCAAATCGGAAGACCGAGGACAAGCAAAGCACCAAGAACAAAGATCAAAGCACAAAGGTCAATATCTTAGGCGGCTACTGCCTCAGACTTCAACTTCTCAGCCTGGTAGTGGGCCACTAACGCATCAATGAACGGATCGAGGTTTCCTTCCATCACCAAATCCAACTGGTGAATCGTGAGTCCGATGCGATG
>DATFRK010000455.1:0-2295 GCA_035263325.1 Pyrinomonadaceae bacterium
TGGGGCGCTGAATGTCACCGTCGACGGAATCAACAATGCCTCGAATGGATTTAAGAGTGGCGGAACTGAATTCTTCGCGACCGTTCCGGTACGCCTCGGCGCCCTGGAAGAGATTACTGTCGAGTCTGGCGGTCTTAGTGCAGAATCGGGCGCTCAGAGTGGCGCCAACATCAAGCTAACAACCAAGCGGGGCCAGAGCAAATATCATGGGAGCGGATTCTACGAGCCTCAAAGCGAGAGGTTCAATTCGAACACCTGGTCCAGAAACGCGCAAAATCTACCGCGTTTATACAATCGTACTCAGAATTACGGCGGTAACTTCGGTGGGCCGCTGCTGCCTTTTGGCTCTTTAAAGAAAAAGGCTTTCTTCTTTGTTAATTATGAGCGAGCTTATTCACCGGTGCGCACTGCTCGTACTATTGCGGTGTTGACGCCGGCTGCTCAGCGGGGCGATTTCACGTACGTTGTGGTTGGCACCAATCAAACGCAAACTAGGAACGTCTTCGACATTATCAAAACTCTAAACAATCCTGGTCTTCGCACCACGATCGATCCAGTTGTGCAATCAATCCTCGCCGTCAACAATAAAATCCCGCAGGGTGCGACCAGGACTTCGGTAGGAAGCGACCTCAACCATGATGCCTACACCTGGCCCGCCGAGAATAATAACTACGCGTACTTTCCCGCGGCGCGCTTCGATGTCTATGTGACGCCAAAACAACAGTTCACCTGGTCATGGAATTACCGGCATAACTGGCAGGCCGGCGAAAGACGGATGCCCGTCCCGGACATTCAGCGGACCAATCCGTTTCGCCTCGGCTACTTCATTTGGTCCGCGGCGCTGCAATCAACAATCTCATCCAATTTCTTCAACGAGTTGAGGTATGGCACTCAGCACAGCGGCGATAGTAACGCACGCGCCGAGTACGGGGATTTCTACACGTATAATGGCGTACCTTTGCGCATCGGCGGCAATCTGCCGTTCGCGCCGATCGGCAGCAATCTGCTCGGGCCGACAGTTCCATTCATCGATCAAGCAAACGTGACCGGCCGGCACACGATTGTCACGCTTTACGACACAATGACCTACAACCGAGGCCAGCACTCGTTTACATTTGGAGGGAGTTACCGCAGCACGGAATGGAACGACACTGGCGTCGTATTTCAAGTTCCCACTTACGGCACCGGGACGCCATCTGGCGATCCCCTGAATGCCGACAGTGCTTTCACTGCGATCGGTAGCAACGCGACTCTACCCGGCTTCGACCCCAACCAGCTTGCAAGCCCGCGCGCTCTCTACAACCTGCTGACGGGCAGAGTCTCCGTGTCGAATTTCACCAAAGTGGTCAATCCGGAAACGTTCAAGTACGACGGTTCCATCAACTTTACATTTACTAAGTCGCTTATGGGCGGCGCCTTCTTCCAGGACAAGTGGCGCTTTAGCAAGAACCTGACGCTGAGCTACGGCCTTCGATGGGAGGTTCAGGGACCGATGCATGACACAAAGGGACTTGCAGCGATTCCCAATCTCGCGAGTATCTTTCTCAACGGAAATAATGATCCCACAATGGAAGTTGGAAAGGTTCCTTACAAGCGAGACGCGAATAACTTTGCGCCTAACTTTGGCATCGCCTGGAACCCCAACTTCACCAAAGGCTGGTTAGGTAAACTCGTCGGCGACCAGAAGACCGTGGTACGGGCTTATTATGGATTGGTTTATTACGACGAGGGCACACAATTCTTTGCGGCGAACGCCGGCCCGAACATCGGCAAGACACTCAGCGCTACCGCACTCGTTCCCGGCAAGACAGGACAACAAACGAACTTACCGGCGTTCTATAGTCTGTCGGACATCGTGGCCAATCCGTTGACTGTTTCGAACTTTGCCTTCACCAGTTCCAGCTACGCGAAAGTTTTTCACATTTCCGACCAGACCTTCAGTAACCGAACCGTCAGCGGATTTGATCCGACACTGCGCGCGCCGTACACCATCAATTGGGATGTTGGCATTCAGCGCGAACTCTGGCGCAATACGGTTCTGGAAGCGCGTTATGTGGGCAATCAATCGCACCAGCAGTGGCGTACCAGTAATTTGAACGAAGTCGATATCTTCAACAACGGATTCCTAAAAGAATTCACGAATGCGCAAACCAACCTGGCCGTTTGCCGCGCCAATAGTGCTGCGTGCATCGCGGCTCAGGCAGCAGCCGGCATCCCCGCCAATCTCCGAACCTCAAACAGTTTCGGCCCTTGGGGACTGCCGGGACAATTGAGCCTTCCGATTCTTAGCACAGC
>DATFRK010000456.1:0-7929 GCA_035263325.1 Pyrinomonadaceae bacterium
CCGTTGCGATGTATATTGTGGGGCAAGAGAGACGGTTGGTGGATCCTCCGTCTCAAGTGGTTGCTGGGGTGAGGACAGTAACCACGAATATGGATGGGCGCGACGCACTCCCACGTATGTCGCGCCCATTCGCTTTTGCACTCGACCCGCGTCGGTTTGAAACTCCCGCTGGAAATCTGGAAGCGTCTCCCGTGTTAGAATCCGCCTACTCAGTTGCCATTTCTTAGCTGATGCGGCCGCTTCATGCACAAACTCGAGATTCGCGTTCAACCTAAACCCGGACGAAGTGAGATTAGAGTCGGGCGGGGCATTCGCCGAGAGCTGGCGCCCTTAATTGCGCAGTCAGAACTCAAGCCGCGTCGTGTCGCACTGGTCTCAAACAAGCGCGTCTTCGATCTCTACGGCGCCGATTTGCTTCGTAGCCTCAACCGTAGCAAACAGAAAGTGTTTCCCTGGTTAATCCCCGATGGTGAGCGCTTTAAATCCTTCAGCACGCTCGAAGACCTGGTGCGAGTCATAGGGGAATGGTCCTTTGAAAGAAATGATCTGGTGGTGGCTCTTGGCGGTGGTGTAGTTGGGGACCTGGCGGGCTTTAGCGCCTCAATCTACTTGCGCGGCATCCCACTGATTCAAGTGCCCACCACTCTCCTGGCCCAGGTCGATTCTTCGGTGGGCGGCAAAACCGGGATCAACTTGCCGGTGGGCAAGAACCTGGTCGGTACTTTCTATCAACCGTCCTTGGTACTCATTGATCCGGAAACGCTCGCTACTCTACCCCAGCGAGAAATCGTTTCTGGTTTTTGTGAGATGGTCAAACAATCGCTGGTAGCCAGCGAGTCCCTCTTTGCAAGCACATTTGCGGCTTTGCAGAAATACAATATGACGAGCGATTTCCTGTTCAGTCCAGACTTCGAGGAGTTGATAACCTCGCACTGTGCGTTCAAGGCCTCGATCGTCATGAACGACGAACGTGAGTCGACAGAACGTAGCGATGCAAAGTCACGTCGAGTCTTGAACTTTGGGCACACCACGGCCCACGCGTTGGAAGCAGTCACGAAATACCGGAAGTTTCGTCACGGCGAAGCTGTCGGGTACGGGATGTTGGTAGCAGGCGAGCTATCAAGAAACCTGGGACTGCTAAGCGAGGGAGAGTTAGTACGCTTACGTGAAGCGGTTGCTCTTTGTGGACCACTTCCTCGGGCTACTGAGATCAATCCGACAGAGATTATCGGGGCCTTACAACACGACAAGAAAAGCGTCGGCGGTGAAATCAACTGGGTGTTGCTGGAAGCAGTGGGCGCACCACGGATCGTAGCCGGCAAAAATATCAGCGCAAAGTTACTGAGGCAATCGCTACGCGCCGGCCTGGGCCAAGCTACCAGGTCGAGGACTAAATTCCACCAATGAGAATAAATAATTCAAATCAGGCTGGAGGCGCCAGGCTTAAGTTTTTAATGGTCATGGCAATTATTGGCAGCGCCGCTTATATAGGTTACTTGTACGTACCGGTGGCCTACGAGGCCTATCTATACAAGGACTTGATGCAACACAACGTTGATGTGGCTGCGGCGCAGGGCTATCCGGTGACCTGGGTCAGTGATCAACTGGTGAAGAATGCTGCTGAGTATGAGATACCGGCGAACGCAGTGATTACCCCGGCGCAAAGGGACAATCGGATTGAAGTACGAGTGCAGTTTACGCGGCCGATTGAGTTTCCCGGATATACGTACGAGTATGAGTTTGATCACACGGTGAGAAGTACGGCGTTTTTGACCTTTAAGTGATAGGTCCCCTATCTCGGCGCCCCATCCAGAAAAGCCTTCAATTTCCTTGAACGCGAAGGATGCCGTAGTTTCCGCAAGGCCTTCGCTTCTATCTGGCGAATACGCTCGCGAGTAACGGCGAAATGTTGGCCCACTTCTTCCAGCGTATGCTCAGATCCGGTGCTGCCCAGGCCGAATCTCATCTTGATCACCTTTTCCTCGCGCGGTGTTAGGGTGGCCAGCACCTCGTCGGTGATCTCTCGTAAGTTGGAGGCCACGACGGCATCAGCGGGATTTAAGATCGACTTGTCTTCGATGAAGTCGCCGAGGTGCGAATCTTCTTCCTCGCCGATCGGCGTTTCGAGCGAAATGGGTTCCTGCGCGATTTTCAGGACCTTCCGCACCTTGGAAACGGGAATGTCCATCTTCTTGGCGATCTCTTCACTGGTCGGTTCGCGGCCCAATTCCTGGACCAGGGCTCTTGAAGTGCGGATCAACTTGTTGATCGTTTCGATCATGTGCACCGGAATGCGGATCGTTCGGGCCTGATCGGCGATGGCCCGCGTGATGGCCTGGCGAATCCACCACGTCGCATAGGTCGAAAACTTGTAACCTCGGCGCCACTCAAACTTGTCTACCGCCTTCATCAAACCAATGTTGCCTTCTTGAATAAGGTCGAGAAATTGTAGTCCACGGTTTGTGTACTTCTTGGCAATCGACACTACCAGGCGCAAGTTTGCTTCGACTAACTCGCGCTTTGCCTGCCCGGTTTGTTGTTCGCCAGTGACGATGGCTTGCAACGCCCGTTTGACCTCGATTGGACCAACGTTGTTATCAATCTCGATCTGTTGTAATCGTTTCCGGGAAACAAGAATCCGCCGCCGGTATTCCTTTTGCTCGTCAAGCTTGATGCGCTTCTTGGTCAGTCGTTCGGAGCAACTCTCGATTTCCCGCTCGGCTTCGCGCACGGTCTTCTGCACCGAGCGGATGGAGTTGATCAGCCGCTGGCGCGCCCTTTCGGTAAGGTTCAAGCGACCAATTTCCTGCGCGATCTCCAGGCGCAAGCGAGCCACCTTGCGACGCAGCCGCGTCAGTTTCTTGCTTTTCTTGCCCCGGGTTAATTTTTGCTCCTCGCGCAGCTTGTCCCACTCTTTCAGCCCAAGCCTGTAGAGCTTGTTGATATTGTGGATCCCTTCGATGGTCCAAGTGCGATATTCCTCAGCCTTGTCCTCGTCGCCGGTTAGTTCTGCTTGTTCGGAAAAGGTGACGGTGTCCCGAATATTGACTTTGCCGGCCTCGAGATCCTCGCCGATTTTCAAAAGCTCCCGCACGGCGATAGGCGAACGGGCAATCGCCTTCTGGGTTCTTAATTGCCCTCGCTCAATGCGCTTGGCAATGGCGACTTCACCCTCTCGCGTCAACAATGGCACCACGCCCATCTCGCGTAAGTACAGGCGTACCGGATCGTTCGTTTTTTCCAACGCACCCGCTGACAGATCCAACTCAATATCTTCATCGAGCGGATCTTCTTCGTCATCGGGAACGGCGACCGCGGCTTGTTCCAGGAGTCGTTCGTCGGAGTCGGCGACGGGTATGTTCGAGCCTTCCAGTTTTTGTAGTACATCCTCAATGTCATCGGGAGAGACGACATTGTCCGGGAGCTCGCGGTTTAGATCGTCAAACGTGAGGTACTTCTTATCGCCGCCCAGTTCGAGCAGTCGTTCCATGACGTCGTCACGATCTTTGTCTTCGATACTCACTTCTCTTCCACTCCGCTGTTACTGCTTCGAGGAACGTTTGTGGGTGACGGTTTTTGCAACCGATCCGAAAACTAGTTAGACACTTCGAGTTCAGGCGCCGGGTCGCAATGCGTTTAGACGTTTGGTCAGTTCAATTTGTTCAAGTACTAAGCGATCTCGTTTCTCTGCGTCGCCGGCGCGGTCGGCATCCGTCATCTCTGAGGAGATCTCGCTAATCCGATTGCTCAGGGACCGTAACCGTAATTCCGCCAGGCAACTGTCTGCGGTGTGACCATCGCCCCGTTCGTCCTCGTCGTCACCTGACAGTTCATTCATGAAAAGCGAAGGCAACAATTCGAGGGCTATTGGATCACTTTCGAGGCGACTGGCGATCGAATCGTAGTCCGGCGCCGTTCCCTCCTTGTCGCTGACGACCAGGGCAGTAAAAATTGGAGCCGTCGCCAGGTTCTCGTACTCTTCGGGTTTCAGCCGCGACAAGATCGAACGACGCAAGGCCTCATCTGACAGCATCCACTCAAGCAATCTCCGCTCCGCAATCGTTGGTTTTACGCTACTGCGCCTCAGTAATTTCTGGCCCGCGCCACTGCTTTCCGGGACAACTGTGCGGAGGGTTTGCCATAACTCACGTCGTAACGCGACGTCAGTTACGCGCAGACCATCCATCGCCATATCGAAATACTCTCGTTTTTGGATACGGTTGCGTACTGCGCGTACGTAGGGAAGCACCTCTTCGACGGCTTCAGCCTTTTCTGCCGGACGGTGAAGATTACGGTCGCGTAAAGCATTATCGATTACGAATTGAATATGCGGTTGGGCTTTTGCTCTTCGCTGTTGATATTCGGTCGCGCCGAATTTCCGGATGAACTCGTCGGGATCAGCATTCTCCGGGAGAACCAGAACTTTGACCTCGAGATCTTCAGCAAGCAGAATTTCAATCGCCTTCTTGGCCGCAGCTACACCTGCGCGGTCGCCATCATAATTGACCACAACCTTGCGCGCAAACCGACCTAACAGCTTCACTTGATCAGCAGTCAACGCTGTTCCCAGGCTGGCGACGACGTTGGTTATACCAAACTGATAGGGAACAATCAGGTCAAGAAAACCCTCGACCAAAATCACAAATCCCTGGCGACGAATATCATCTCTAGTGAGGTTTAGTCCGAAAAGATTTCGCCCTTTCACATAAGCCGCGGTCTCCGGAGAATTGATGTACTTCGCATCCTCGTTGCGCAAGGTGCGCCCACCGAAAGCAATGGGACGTCCCTGGATATCCAGCACGGGAAAGATCAAGCGGCCGCGAAAGCGATCGTATGAACCACCCTCCTCTTTTTTAACTACCAGGCCGCTGCGATCGATCTGCAATTGGGTCGCACCCTTTTGCCGAAGATGGGTAGACAATGCTTCCCAACTATCCGGTGCATAGCCAAGCCGAAATGTTTTTTGGGTTTGCTCGCTGATTTCACGTTGCACCAAATACTCGCGTGCGATACGAGCCTCGGCGCTCGATTGCAACTGTTTTTCCCACCACTCAAGCGCCCAGGCGTTTAGTTGAATGACTTCATCTATTTCCTGTCGACGCGCCTCAAAGCGGGAATCCTCCACCAGCTTGGGCAGGGCCACTCCAGTCTTGTCGGCAATGAGCTTGATCGCTTCAGGAAAAGAGACGCGCTCGATTTCCATCACGAAGTTGAAGACAGTGCCGCCTTTACCACAGCCGAAGCAGTAGAAAATCTCCTTCGTCGGACTGACAGAAAAGGATGGTGTCTTCTCCTTGTGAAACGGGCAACAAGCCATCCAGTTGGCGCCCTTCTTCTTCAATTGGACGTAATCCTGGATTACCCGAACGATGTCTGCCTGGCGTTTCAGATCGTCAATGAATGTTTGGGGATAACGCATTGAGGATTGCTATTGTCTCAACTCCACGACGGTTGCGCCAGCACCGCCCTGATCAGGTGGAGCGGCCAAAAAACGCGCTACGTGGGGATGGCCATTAAGGAGATCGGCAATGGCCCTACGCAAAGCGCCGGTGCCGTGGCCATGGACGATTCTTACTTGACTCAAACTTGCCAGTGACGCCTCGTCGAGAAACTTGTCGACTGCATCAACCGCTTCATCAGTGGTCTGTCCGATGACGTTTATTTCCGACTGGCTGCTCTTTTCAGCAGCGCTAAAGTGTACTTCGGTGGTGCGCGCCCGGCGGAGCTGCTCGAGTTTTCCCGGTGCGGACTTTGCAGGCGTTTGTGCTTCAACCAGGTCGAGATTGACCAGCTTTTCTCTAAAACGAAGTGACTTGACCCGCACTTCCGCCTCGTCGCCTTTGATTTGATCGACGATACCGATTGAGCCGAATGAACGTAGTCGCACCTTGTCGCCGACGGAGATCTCCCGCGAGCGAATCGTGACGTAGCTTGTGGGCGACTCTTCGTCGGTTCCAGGTTCGACTTGGTCCCTGGTCACTAACTGACCGTCGCGCAGGATGCGAACCCCGCGCGATTCGGATGCGTTCACGTCTGACGACGCAACCTGCACGCTCTTTGCCAGCCGTTGTGCTTCGCGCTTTGCTTCCGCAGTTTGCCGCTGAGCCTCGCGTTCAACCTTGAGACGTTCAGCCCGATCTTGAATGTGACTTACCAGCTCACGGACGCGCTTCTCCATCTCGGCAACGGCACGCTGCAAGGTTTGCTCGAAATTTTCTTGTCGCTCGCGTTCACGCCTGGCTGCTTCTTTGTCCAGTGCAGCAAACTTCTCAGCTACCGCCGACCGTTCTTCCTCGAGTGCCAGGCGTAGATTCTCAGCGTCTTCGGCCTCGCGCTTGATCCGGCGCAAGTACTCTGACGCTTGTCGCGACGAATCTTTAACACTTTCCCTGGCCGCGTCAGTGATCCCTTTCGGCACGCCAAAACGCCTTGCAATCTCGAGGCCGGATGAGGAACCGGCGACCCCGACGATTAACCGGTAAGTTGGTTTCAAAGTCTTTTCGTCAAACTCGACGCTGGCGTTGACTACCCCTGCTTCATTGCCCGCGTACATTTTCAGACCACTGTAATGAGTGGTCGTAATGACGTGGGCGTTGCAAACGCGACGAAAGTAATCGACAACCGCCACTCCCAAGGCGGAACCTTCCTCCGGATCGGTTCCAGTGCCGACTTCGTCGAGCAGGACCAGCGCCGGTGCGATGCAGGCCTCAATCATCCGCGAAATGTTAGCGACGTGAGATGTAAAGGTAGATAAGTTGGCGGCCAGCGACTGGTGATCGCCGATATCCGCCAGTACTGAAGCGTAGTAAGGAAACCTGGCTTGACGGGCGGGCACCGAGACGCCTGACAGGGCCATCAAGGCCAGCAAACCGGTCGTTTTGAGGACCACAGTTTTGCCACCTGCGTTTGCACCTGAAATGATCATTGCGTTCTTGTCTTCGTCAAGCGCAAACGAAACTGGTACCACCCGACCATCAGAGGCGCGCAAGTTTTCTTCGAGCAAAGGGTGCCGCGCTTCTTCCAGTTCAAGCACTCCGCTCGTTTGTTCACGATTCGCGTCCTCGATTTTCGGAATAACGCAATTGAAGCTTCGATGAAAGACAGCTTTGGCGTTGATGAAATCCAATTCCTTAACGGCCGCCGCGGCCATCTCAAGCGCTGGCAACTGTTGTCGCAACTCCTCGGTTAACGTGAACAAGATACGTTGGATTTCCCGAACTTCGGTCTCCTGCAATCCCTGCAACTCGTTGTTGTCTTCTATTGTCTCGAGTGGTTCGATGAACGCAGTGGCTCCGGACGAGGAATAACCGTGGGCCACTCCCTGTACTCGACCGCGATGGTCTGATTTGACTGGAATTACAAAACGATCG
Organism: Pyrinomonadaceae bacterium; assembly: GCA_035263325.1. Classification (GTDB taxonomy): domain Bacteria; phylum Acidobacteriota; class Blastocatellia; order Pyrinomonadales; family Pyrinomonadaceae; genus PSRF01. The sequence goes on from DATFRK010000456.1 coordinate 7,371, forward strand.
TTACGGATAGTGACCAGCTCGTCCTGGATCGCCTCGGCCGAGCGACGCATCAGGCTCTCCAACGAGCGCGTGATGCGCGAACGCAAGCTGCCTATTTCGTGCCGAATGCGAGCAAGCTCAGGGCTAGCCCGGTCATCAAGCTCACCGCTCGGCAGAATCTTGTTGGTGATTCTGGCCACCACGCTATTCAGGTCGCGGGGCAAGCTTTCAACCAACTGCCACAACGCCGGCGCTGTTTCCCGTTCGTTAAGAATCGCAGCCCGAACTGCCAGCGCCTGTTCACAGACACGCGCAAGTTGTAACAGAGCAGCAGCTTCTAACGTCGCGCCTTCAACTCTCAATAATCCGAGCGACTCTGCGGGATCCGCGAATTCACTGAACGACCAAACGACGCCGCGATTTCTCAGGGCCACGCACTCAGACAGCGCCGCCAGTTCGCGTTGTAGCTCTGAAAACTCGGGAATCGGAGTAAGTTCATCGCAACTGGCCTTACCCGCTTCGGTCTGGGCGCCGCGCCGGATCAGGGATTTCAGTTGCTGATACTCCAGCGTTGTGAATG
>DATFRK010000457.1:0-4997 GCA_035263325.1 Pyrinomonadaceae bacterium
ACGATGTAGGGAATGCCATTCGGAGCGCCGTTGTAAACAGTGCCAAAGTCCGGGTGGAGATTGGTGTTCAAGCCAATACCGGCGATCAAGTTGTCAGAGTTGGAATCGACTGGACTGTTGGAAATGTCCTGGTTCCACGGATTGTCTGGCGGGAAAAGTCGCTTACCGTTGAGGCTCGCGCCGGGTCCGAGATCGGGAACAGGATCTGGCGGGGCGACGTCGTCAGGTGGACCACCACCAATATGGCCGATTCCCACCCGTACGCGATTGCTTGTTTGTCCGTGCCAGGTGATACCCACCAACACGTCGCCGACGTCACCAAGGTTGTCGGTCAGACGCATCACCACTGAACTCATCCAGGTAAAGTTGGGCACTGCGCCGACATACTCGACCGTCAACGGATAATGAAAGTGGTTTCCATCTTCGGCGTCAGCCGTGACCGCGGAGGCGGTCTCGTTTGGCAACAAGGTGAGGTTCGTCGCAAAGAGCATGATGCGCGTGCGACTATCAGTGCCGAAGGCGATCGGCCTGGTTGGGCCAAAAGGTTCGGAAAGTTTGTTTATCGAATCGAGGGCAATCGCGCGGGTGGAGTTAGTTTTACTGAGCAAGACTGGAGCGCCCGCGAGTCGAGCTCGGGGAGGGCAAATTAATCCCACGCAGACAAGGCCGGCAACAAGCACCAGCAGTGTGTAGCTGAAGATTCTTGAGCGCGAGCGAGGAGTCTTAAGACCTACCCGTGATCTTCCCATAATCCAACCCCAGTAGAGCAAATTTCACTTGTCGAGGAGTCGGGGCAATGAGGAAGAGCAAGTAAACCCAACTTAATTGCCGTCGGGTGAATAAGTCAAGATTTCAAATTGACGTGGCGGGCGAGGCCCCGGCAGCCGGATATTGCGCTGCCGCTTCGCGTTCCAGCGTGGCGAGCTGTTGGGCAGCCTGAAAGCCTCGGAAGATCCAGTAAATCACCAGGGCGTGAAAGATCGCGCTGATCCAGTCCTGGTCGAGAAAAAGCAACAGGCCATCGAGGCCGAACAGGACCATGCCGACGATATAGGCCCAGAGATGTCTTTTGCCCGCCATCCAACCAAGGCCGGCAAAGATACCGGTGATGAATATGTCCAAAACAAAAGCGATTACTTTCGCAGCGTTACCCAACCGCTCGGCGATCGTGTTTCCCAGGAAATCAATTATCTGAGTGCTGCCCAGGCTGAGAATAAAATGCCAACGTGAGCCGGAAAGGCTGAGTATTGAGGTGACTAGCGAGAGGACAGCAATCCAGTAGAACCAGTTTGCCCCGGACCTGGCACGTTGACTCAATGCGGCATGGTATCCGAAGTCGGTGTTCTGCATTATTTAGCTCCTTGAGAGGTAGAGTGAGACAGCCGGTAGGGCGAATAGAATGTTGGCATCCACCTTCGTCAGGTGTCAAGAAAACTTTTTTTGTACATGTGAGAGGTAATGACCTACGGTTTCAGCTTGAAGTCTTTCGGGACAAACTCAATCGACTTCAGCACTCCATCAGCCTTCGTGCGTTTGTCGACGCCGGGCAAATAACAAACCACTACGGAATTCTCAGGATTGCGCGGACCGCAGGTAATGTCGCCTTTGACGTCCGGGCTATAAGTAGTTATCTCCACCTTTCCAAAAGCATCCGCCTTCAACTGCAAAACACCGGCAGCAGTCTTGACGACGAAAACTATTGCTCCCTTTGGTTCGCAGTCGATGCGCACCAGGGTTCCTTGCAATTGAGTTTCACCAGCCGCGGGTTGCCGCAACACTTCGCGCAGGTACGACGAGGGATCGTTTGCGTTCGGTTCGACCGTGGCTGACTCGCTGCTCTCTGTCAGACTATTAGTTAAGTTGGGCGAGCTGTTACCCCGGGCTTTCCGGGCTGCTTCAAAACGACGCTTCTGCTCTTCAACTTCATCGATCTGCTTGAGCAACGTTTGCGCGTGTTGCCGGGTATCCTCCTCGGCGTTGGAATTAGCCACCTGCTCGAGCAGTTTGCGCGCAGTTTTGTAGTCGGAGGTGCGGACATACAACTGGGCCAACATGTAATAGAAATCATTTCTTCCCGGTGAGACCTGGAGGGCCCGCTTGAGTGCGGTGATAGCTCCCTCCATCTCCGTGCCGGTCACCAGGCTGACGAAGGCGAGTAAATTGTACGACTCCGGATAATCAGGTCTGAGGGAGATGGCCTTTTGTAACTCGTCGCGTATCTTAGCGGCAGTCTCCGGAGCGTAACCAGTGATCATCTGTGGATCGTCAGGGCTGGTGCGACTCAAGCTGTAGGCGTAGTAGTAATGCGTCAAATAGTTCTGCGAGTTTGCCGCCACGGCGAGTGCTAAACTCTTGCGTGCTTCCTCGGTCTTGCCTTCACGAAAACGCGCCATCCCCAGTGAAGCATGGGCCATGCCTAAATTAGGATCGAGTGCCAGCGCTCGCTGCAAGTAGGCCTCGCAATCTTTACGATTGGTGTGGAGCAGCAAGTCTCCCAGGTAAGCCTGCGCTTCCGCTTCTGAAACCGGCGCAGTCTGCATCGACGTGTCCAGTTCAAGCTTTCGTTCGAAGTGCCCATGCATTACGTTGTAGCGATCCTGCTGGACGTAGCGGCGCAACTCCTTCTCCATCGTGTCAAAGTCCATTTGGAACGACTGTTGAAAAGCCTGTTCCATCGGCACATTGGCTTTCAGCTTGTCCAAAAAATCTGACAGCTGCGCCAGTCGTCCTTCTTTGCCGATAATCAGATAGTGCATCAACGCCCAGGATTGGGCGTAGAAGATGCTCTGCTTGTTGGCCTCATTGTAGTAGGGCGACTTGGGATCGACTTGAAAGAGCGTGCGCAAGGGCACCAGCTTGTTTTGCCGGAGCAGTAAAACGTGATTGGCAATCGGCCGGCCTAACTCGACTTTCTGGTCGTCAGTGATAGCAAAGGTGCTGTAGTACTCGGCTAGCCCTTCATTGAACCACGTCGGGGGATTGCCCATGTTGTTGTTGACGAACAGGTGCGTGTACTCGTGGAAGATGACATCAAACGGATCCTGCTCGCCGTGCGCCTCAGTGGTCAGGGTGATGTAGTTGACGTCTGGTCCGGGTTGAAAAAAACCGGCGGTAGTCGGGTTTGGTTTAAACGGGCGGTACGAGCGATCGCTATTGAACACCACTACGGTGGTGGGCACCGGCGAAGTGAAGTTCATCCTGGGGAACAGGTGAATAAACACCTCGCGAAACTGCTCCAGCCGCGCGGCTACCTGCTTGATCTCCTTCTCACTGGCGTTGCCAATCAAGAGGAAGTTTTTGGAGCGCACGCTGACCCACGTATCCTTGGCCATGGCGGAAGGACACGGGCCAGGAACAGTCAGCAGGAGAAAGACGAAGAGGACGGGGACCAGCAGACGGTGCATTTTTATTGATTGTTTCGAACCCTAAGGTCTTGCCAGGACGGTCAGAGAGACAAGGCGGATTATAGGATGCGGATCGGAAAGGTTCAAGGATTTGAAACCGAATAATCGGCAATCTGCTAGGGTCCGTAGATTGATGAATTTGCCAGCCGGTAAACGTACTCGACGTTGAGCCACATAGCCACCGGTTGACCGCCCTTGAGCGCAGGTTTGAACTGTATCTTACAGGCCGCCTGAATACCGTTTTCAGTTAGCCCATATGGTAGACGCCGTACCACCCGCACCCGATCTATGTCGCCTTTCGCAGAGAGCAACACCTTTAGGACCACGTAACCTTGCACTCCCGCTTCCCGGGCCGCGCGAGTGTAATTCGGATTTGGTTTAGCCAGAATTGTTGGCTTGACGTCAACTTCTTTGGGCGAGAAGCCTTTGTCGTCGCCCACTTCCGCATCGATTATATGTGCCAGCGTGCCATCATCGGTGCAGCGGTAGTCCTGGTTCTTCTCCGCAGTGACTTGTGATAGTGGTTCAGGTTGCTTGGCCGGCGCGGTACTGGTCGGTTGTTCTTGAGGTGACGGAGAAGGTGTGGGAGCGGGCGGCGCTTTCGCTCGTCGACCCGACTGCGCGAATGACGCCACACTAAAGACCAGGATCAGGGCAGCAACAAGGGCGATGTTCATGAGATCCCTCGGATCAGGTTAGCAAAATAATCGCACGCGGGCCGCAAGTGGGCAACAATAAAACGGGGCGCTCAAGCAACTGAGCGCCCCGTTTGGGTTGGACATTTCCCGGAGATCTATTTTTACTCTTCCGGCCCGGTGCAAGTTGGACCATGCAGGGCGGGAATCTTCTGACTAATAATCGGATACTTAGGAGCTTCATCGATATTGATCTGGGTCCAGTGTGCGTACTGCTCAGGTACGTTGGTATCGGCGAAGATTGCTTCCACCGGACATTCCGGAACGCACGCGTCACAGTCGATACAGGTGTCGGCATTGATATAGAGACGATCAGTTAACTCATGAAATGCTTCGACCGGACAAACCGCAGCGCAGTCGGTGTATTTGCAGTCAACACATAATTCAACCACTACATAGGTCATTGGGGAAGTAAGCTCCTTTCGATGATAGGAAATAGTTATTCAGCAGCGAGTGGAATGTCAACAAGAAATTTAATCGGCTTTCTCTAAATTGGGAACATAGCAAAGCGAATCGCTGTCTAACTTTAGTAGTCGAGCAAATGATGAAAGGGATTAAATGAAGCGACTTCTTTCTTACCCCACCTTCGCTGCTTTCACTTTTACAGTCGGCTTTGCCGCGAATGCTTTGGTCAATTATGGCGGCGAAAGATTAACCTGCGACGTGCCAAAGCTTGTGAATGCTACTTTACTCTGGCAACAGCCAACCCTTACTCCGCCTCACGTTAATAGCTGCGGACATATTGTTGTCAGCGTCACAGATGATCGCTCCCTCTACTTATATCAGACGCAGCTCGGCAGTCTTGATGATCCCGAGGCACTGCTCCAACGTTTGCAGGGAGTGTTCACCGTCAGGGCGAAATACCACGTCTATCGATATGACGTAGATCCCTTTTCTA
>DATFRK010000458.1:0-2938 GCA_035263325.1 Pyrinomonadaceae bacterium
CGCGATGTGAGTTCCAGCTGCCTTGACGCCCAGAAAACGCAGACGGCTCACCACGGTCGCCGTGAAAAGCCCGAGTGGGATGGCGGAACCGAACTGAAAGAAAGCGCATAGCAAAACCGCGCGCGGCTGGCTTTGAAAATAAGCGGTAATGACTTCCGCTGATTCCCATGGACCAGGAAAATGCGGAGCGCCTGCTGAAAACGAAATGACGAAATAGAGCCCGGCGTTGAACAGCAAAGTGAAGACAATCGCGAGAACACCGAGGTTCGGTCCTCTGTGTTCACCACCACTCTGTCCGAGCTGACTTATACGATTCATAGTCTCTGACTCCTTTCTCAATGGTCATTGACCTCTACAACGCACTCCTCGTTCTGATCCGTCCGTGAGCTCTTCAGTCTCCAGCGCAGGGACGATGTCAATGATTCTTCATAATTCCTCCGATACGGAAATTAGACTTCCGGACACGCTGCCAGTGTCAGGTTCGCGATCGCAGAGCTGTTCACGAGGGGTTCGACTGACTGGCCTTCCGTCTGCGGTGAGACCGTCAACACAGAATCGAGGCGAGTTAGTTCAAGTACCTGCTGAACGAGTCTGTTCACATTAATCAACCTCAACTCGATTCCTCGAGATTGACTAAGCTGGCGCAATTCCAGCAACACGCCCAAACCTTTCGCATCGATCAATTCAACCTGGGCAAAATCAAGAACGACCACGCTAACGTTTGACTGAGATCGCACCGCCTTGCTGAGTTCGTCAGTCTCGCCATTTACCAAACGACCTTGCAGGCAAAGAACCGCAACAGCTCCTAACCTCTGCGTGCGTACGCTCAGCATCAACCACCCTCCTTTGTGATACCTCCACAAAGGTCATCAGGTTCGAGTCCGCTACTCGACGCCTCGTTAAAGCACTTACCAAGAAATTCGAGCAGTTCGTCAGTCGATCTGAACCGCAGCTCGCGCCCCGTATCCACTTCTTCAATAAAACCAGTAAACTGATGCTGCCCAGTGTTTGTTTCTGAGCCCAGCTGCAAAACGAACGCCCATTTCATCACTTCCAAAGACTACGCCTGAGAATGTCGGATGTTGTGAAACCAGCGTTCATTTCTTGTGAAATTTGGACTGGAGTGTAAGAATCTACGCACCGGAAATTCGGCTTAATATTGCGTTTTTCTTGCCCTGTTTCTCCGTCCCCTTGGAATTGCCGGTGAAGTCGTTTGACCCATTTCGTCTCGATGAAGTTAATCAGTGCCTCTGGCGAGGAGACACGCGCTTATCTCTCACTCCAAAGCCGTTTGCTGTGCTGCAGTACCTGGTGAACCACCAGGGACGGCTGGTCACTCACGAAGAATTACTCAATGCAGTCTGGCCCGATACTTATGTGCAGCCGGAGGTCTTACGCCGGTACATTTTAGAGATTCGCCGCTTGCTCGAAGATAGCGCTGAAAATCCCCGCTTCGTCGAAACCCTTCCCAAGCGCGGCTATCAATTCATTGCCGCAGTAACCGAAGAAGCAGCCGATGCTGTACCGGAAGATGTTGACGTTGCAACGACGAAGCTGGTTGGTCGGCAATCGGCTTTGTCCGATCTTAATAGGCATCTTCGCGCCGCCATTAATGGACATCGGCAATTAGTTTTTGTTGGAGGCGAGGCGGGAATAGGAAAGACCAGGCTGGTCGATGCCTTTCAACAGGTGGCGAGAGCGAACGGCGTCCGCGTCGTTCGTGGTCAATCGGTTGAAGGCTTCGGTGGCAAAGAAGCCTATTATCCGATCTTCGAAGCACTGGGCCAACTTACCAAGGGACCTGCCGCTAAAGGTTTTCAGGAAACCCTGGTGGCCCAGGCACCGACGTGGCTGATTCAATTCCCATCGCTGCTCAGTCCTGAGAAGCGGGCGGCGCTAGAACGCAAGCTGGCTGGAGCGACGCGCGAGCGCATGGTCCGCGAGCTGTGCGAAGCCCTGGAAACGTTCACCGCCACCACGGGGCTGGTAATCATCCTGGAGGACCTTCACTGGGTAGATCATTCGACTCTCGATCTCATTTCAGCAATTGCGCGGCGGCGTGAGATGGCCAGGCTTATGTTGATTGGCACGTTTCGGCCGGCCGACTTAATCCTGTCCGACAGCCCGCTAAAGAGTCTCAAGCAGGACCTGGTGCTTCATCATCTCAGTCACGAACTTTCGCTTGAGCGATTGGAGGAGGCCGACGTCGCGGAGTATCTCAAAAGCGAATTCGTTAACGGCGACCTTCCCAGCGGTCTGGCGACTATCATTCACCATCATTCTGACGGAAACCCACTGTTCATGACGGCGATGCTGGACCACCTGGCTCAACAGAATCTGCTCACCCGGGTCGACGGACGCTGGAAATTAACTATTCCACTGGAGCAACTCGATCCCGGCGTACCCGATACGCTGCGAAGCATGCTGGAAGTACAACTTGGGAATTTGAGCGATCAGCAGCAGAAAGTTCTCAAATATGCCAGCGTTGCCGGTGAACGTTTCACCTCCTGCTCCGTAGGAATAATGTTGGAGACTCCTTTTAGTGACGCCGAGGAACAATGCACGCTATTAGCCTCCCGACAACAGTTCCTGAAGGCCACCGGCACGCGGGAGTTTCCCAGCGGGTTGATTTCATCCACGTATGAGTTTGGACACTCGCTTTATCGGGAGGTTCTCTACCGCCAGCTAAGCGCGAACCAGCGCGTGAATCTTCACCGGCTGCTCGCCAAGGGCATGGTGACCGTTTGCTCCATCGCGGCCACCGAGGCTGCCGCTATGGTCGCTCTCCACTTTGAGGAGGGACACGAATATGAGCGCGCAATTGAATACCTGGTACATGCGGCTGAGAACGCGAGCCGCCGCTATGCTCATCGTGAAGCAATCGCAACGCTGGAACATGCCCGGGAACTTCTCACCAAAATTAATCAGGAACGGCACG
>DATFRK010000459.1:0-4904 GCA_035263325.1 Pyrinomonadaceae bacterium
GTCCCGCCCATCACTTTTCCGGGGCTCTCAGTGTTTCCCAACCTAACGCTTGACGACCTTGGTATAAACATCGGTCCCGACCCGAATGCTCCCCAATTTACCATCGAGAACAACTACCAAATTGTTGACAACGTGACCTGGTTGAGAGGTAATCACACGTTCAAATTTGGCGGCGATTTCCGTTGGATTATTTCACCGCAGAGTTTCTCGCAGCGCGTTCGTGGAGACTATGAATACTTGTCCACTGAACAATTCCTGCTGGATCTGTCACCAGATGCCTTTGGTGAGCGTAATGCGGGCAACAACATCTATTACGGAAATCAAAAGGTGCTGTATGCGTTTGCCCAGGACGACTGGCGCATCCGGCCAAACCTTACGTTAAATCTCGGGGTCAGCTATTCCTATCAGCAGGTGCCATTAGGGGCGAGGACCAGTCAGGTATTGAACTCTATTTCGACTGTGCCAGGTGTACTGGAGTTCCGCGAACCAAAAGCACAAACGAAAAACTTTGCTCCAAAGGTGGGTTTTGCCTGGTCACCTGACTACAAGGAAGGGTTGCTGGGACGCGTCTTTGGCTCGGGTGGAAAGAGTTCGCTGCGCGCTGGATTTTCGATGGGCTACGATTACATCTTCGATAATCTCTACATCCTCTCGAATCCGCCGCAACTCCAGCAAACAAATGACGTTGACACCAGTCAGCCATCGACTCCTCACTTTCTGGCCAATGGAGGTCTTCCTGATACTCCCGTCGCGATCACTGATCCCGTAGTTGCTCGACAAAACACCGGGGCCTGGATCCCTGATCAGCAAATTCCCTATTCGTTAACCTGGACCGGTAGTTACCAACGCCAGTTTGGCACTGACTGGTCATTTGAGGCGCGCTATGTCGGCACGCGTGGCGTTCACCTCTTGTCGCAGAACCGAATTAATCGCCAGGCGAAAGTATCACCGGAAGATGGTCGTCCCGGTCTACCGACCTTTTTCACCGCACCATCTCAGGCAACGCTTGACGCCTTGCCGCTGACGTTAGATCAGATCAATGCGCGCTCGAACTTCGTGCCTCGATTTGCAGATGCCGGGTTTAACGGCGCTAGCGTGGTTGCTTTCCTTTCGAACGGTAACTCTATCTATCACGGTGGCTCGGTCCAGGTTACCAGGCGCTTTGCTCAAGGTTTCCAAATGACCAGTGCTTACACCTTTAGTCATCTAATTGACGACACAACTGCGGAAGTGTTTTCCACTGTCCTGTCGCCGCGACGGGTAGAGGATTTTCAGAACATACAAAGAGAACGGGCCTCTTCCGCGCTCAATCACCCGCATCGGTTTGTGACTTCGATGATTTACGAGTTGCCTTGGTTTTCGAAGTCAACTGGTTTTACTAAGTTGCTGTTGGGCGGCTTTAGCGTCGCCGGAACCTATACTTATGAAACTGGCGAGCGCGTAACCTTACGCAGCGGGAACGATGCCAATCTAAACGGGGACAACGCCGGAGACCGGGCGATTTTGAACCCCAGCGGAACGGAGGGAGTCGGCAGTGAAGTAACTCCGTTGTGTCGAATAAGCGCCTGCACCTTTGACGAGGACGGAAATGTCGTTGGCACTGTAGTTGGATATCTTGCCAATAATCCGAATGCTCGTTACATCCAGACGGGTGACGGAGCTCAATCTAACATTGGCCGGAATACCTTCCAGTTGCCGGCCATCAACAACGTCGATTTTTCGATCTTCAAGAACTTCAAGATCGGTGAATCGAAATACTTCCAACTGCGCGCTGACTTCTTCAACGTGTTCAATCATCCACAGTATGTGCCGGGTTCAGTGAATAGTGTGGATCCGGTTGCTACTACTGGTTTGACAACTCTAAATCAGGTGACCCCACTCACCCCCGATTTCTTGAGCCCATCCGCGGTATTGAGCAGCAATCCTCGGGTGATTCAACTTGGAGCGCGGTTTAATTTTTAGACGCGCCATTTCAAGACAGCACATTTGTCAGGGGTGGCGAAGAGCATCTTCGCCACCCTTTTCTTGATGCGCCAGGCACGGGGCCCTTACCAGGAAACCGTTCGTCCAGTGGTGTGGCAGGAGACGGCAGGTAACTCCGCCTTCTAATCCGATTTGCAAATGAGTCGAGTACAGGGATAATCCCAGGTCAAAGGAGGGGACGAAAATGTGGTATCCAACAAGATTTCAGTTGTTGCTCATCGCCCTGGCCCTGACAGGTTCTTTTAACTGCGTTCTGGGACAGGCTCGCTCCCCTAACAGTGAACGGACCCGTGCTATTGAGCGTGCGGACATGGACAGGCTGCTCCTTTTCGCCATGCCCAAAGATAAGGACTCTGAATCTGCGCGCCTGAGTCGTTTCAAAAAGATCAAAGACGACTTCAGAAGCCTACAAAGTTTGAATAACAAGATGATGGCGGACGCCTGGCTACAAGATGCCATTGATTATCCTGCTATCGTGGACATGGTTTCCAAAATTCGCGGCAAGGCTAACGATCTTAAAGACAGTTTGACTTTGCCTGAGCCTGAGCAGCGTGAAGCAGCGGCGAAAATGCCTGCGGCTACTACAAGTCGACAGTTTCGCGAGAGACTTTTACTGCTTGATAAAACGATTATGCGATTTGTAACGAATCCCGTTTTTCAGGCGGCGAACACGGTGGATCTTAACCAGGCTAAAAAAGCGAGCGAGGATCTCGATCAGGTAATCTCGCTAAGTGATGATCTCAAACAGAATGCCCAAAGGCTTCGGAAGACAACTCATCAATAAGAGAGAACCAATAACTCACACCAGCAAAACGCGGCGCGACTTCCTCAAAACGGCGGCATTTGGAGCCGCGGTACTGACATTGGATGCGAATGCCTCACAGCCCGCAAACATTGTTGAGGGCGATGATCACCTGGACAGCAGTATCGACTCTCCCGCACAGTCGATTGTTTACGCCGGCACCTTTAAGCGAGAACCAAGCAAAGGGATTTATGCGTGGAAGTTCGATGCGACCACGGGAAAGCTGGAGTCGCTGGGTCTCGTTGCCGATACCATGAGACCGGTCTTTGTCTGCTTGCACCCTCACGGCAAATTCCTCTACGCGGTTAGTCGGCCCACTGCAACTGATCGGCAAAACATCGGCGTCGCCCTTGCCTATTCGATTGACTCAAAGACCGCCAGGCTCACCTTACTTAACTCGTCTCCTACGCGAGGCATCGATCCCGCGTACGCAAGTGTAGACTTGAGCGGTCGAAATTTAATGGTTGCAAACTTTGGCTCGAACCGAGGTGACGGCTGCATATCAGTTTTCCCGATCAAACAGGATGGGAGCCTGGTAAACGCAACAAGCGTGGTCGACTACAGTGGTTCAAGTGTTCATCCTCAACGGCAAACTGGACCACACTCGCATGCGATCAATGTTTCACCGGACAATCGTTTTGTGTTGGTCGCCGATCTCGGTCTCGACAAGATGTTTGTCTATCGCTTCGACGCCGAGAAGGGAAAACTGACGCCTAACGATCCACCATTCGCGTCCCTGCGACCGGGCTCCGGACCGCGTCATTTCGTGTTTCACGCGAACGGCAAATTCTTGTACGTAGTCAATGAACTGAACTCGACGCTTACAATCTTCAGGTGGTCTGACGGGATACTGAAAGAGGTGCAAACGATCTCGACGCTGCCCCGGGACTTCACCGGCGCTAACTCAGCGGCCACCCTGCAAGTTCATCCTTCGGCCAGATTTCTCTACGCCTCGAATCGAGGAGCAGACAACCTTGCGATCTTCTCGATCGATGAGAAGGCCGGCACGCTGACTCCCGTTGAATTCGTCTCCGCGCAAGGAAAAACACCCGGCAGCTTCAGTATCGATCCAAGTGGTCGCTGGTTAATCGTAGCGAACCAATCTTCCGACTCGCTGGTGGTGTTTCGAGTCGATGTTCAGACCGGCAAGTTAGGGAATACCGGACAGAGCATTGAAATAGGTACTCCATCATGCGTGAGATTTCTTCGTGTGCGGTAGTCCTGGCTACTTCACGTTTACCGCCAGCGTATCGTGATGCGAACTAATCAGGGTGCGGAGGTACGGACCAATACGGTTAGCTGCTTCGAACCCAGCCGCTTTCGCTGCCGCATCCTGGTCTGTTTCAGGAATGCCAGCACTTTCCGCAAAATGTTTCAGATCGCGATATGTGCCAATAGTAAATAGATCCCACGAGGCGCCTTGGTCGCGCACGAAGATTAGATTTTCCGGACGTTTGAGCGCCTTCAGATAAGAGTTCTCCATTTCGCGTTCCCTGAATAACTCAGATTGCTTACCGGCGAGCGCGTCAAACATCTCCACGTGAAAAAAAGCAGACGAGGCAAATGCTTTCTGTAGCTCAGGCAGTGGTGGTCCGTAGACAAATACGTCTTCCTGCCAGGAGATCAGCGCGTCGAGTTTGTCCTGGCTCTCTTTTAGAACCTGCCTTCTTTTCGACACTCGTCCGGGAGTGTAATAGTCGGCATAGCTCTTCATCGGTATCAAAAGCAGCAGATCCCAATGATCTCCCTGGCTGTGACGTATCATCAGAGGCTGCTCGTCACCAGCATTCTTGTACTCGGTCAGCGCGGATTTATATAAATCGATCACGTCCAGCAACTTTCCTGGAGCCGCCTGTACCAGCTTCGCCTGGTAAAGATAAGTCGGCGCAGAGGCGCTCGTTGAGGCCGTGAACACGACCAAGACAATCAACGGTAAAAGCAAACGCGTTTGCCTAGTCATTGTTTTGCCTATTTTAGTCATAGCTTTCACAATCAAGAAACTGTCGTTAAGAGATGATTCAAGAGTCTGTCCTTTGTTTCTGCCGCCGTTCCTCTTCCTCAAGCCACTGGGCCAACTTCTCGTCGTCGGCGGCGTAACGCGCCCAGCCCTGTGCAGTAC
>DATFRK010000460.1:0-5696 GCA_035263325.1 Pyrinomonadaceae bacterium
AGTCCCAGCGCTATTCCTCGTTCGCGTGAGATTGGTCTGAGCTGGCGGGTACTCGCATTTACCGTCGGAGTCTCGTTCCTCACGGGAATAATCTTTGGCCTGGTCCCTGCTCTGCAGGCCGGCGAAGTCGACGTCCATGAAACGTTGAAGGAAACCGGCCGCGGCACCTCCGGCCGAAACTGGCTGCGCAGTTCGCTCGTGGTCGTTGAGGTGGCGACCACGCTTGTACTGCTCATCGGTGCAGGCCTGATGATTCGCAGCTTTTACTTGTTGCAGAAAGTCAATCCCGGTTTTAACTACGAACACCTGACGAGTTTTAGCGTGTCGTTGCCTGATAAGAAGTATGCTACGCAAGACCAGAAAGCCGCCTTTTACAATCACCTGATCGAAGACATTCGCCGCCTTGCCGGGGTCGAATCGTCCGCCGCTGCCTCAGGTCTGCCGTTGGGAAACAATGGTTGGCAAACAGGGTTCACGGTAGATGGTCAGCCGCCACCGCCCGCGAACCAGCGGCCGCTGATGGAGGCGTGTTTGGTAACGCCGGATTACTTTAAGGCAATGAACATTCCGCTTTTGCGCGGTCGTGTGTTTCAGGATAGCGACGATCGATCGGCGCTCGTTGGTAAGGACCTCAGCAAGTTGAAGGAAGATGAGCGCATGATCGCGGGGCTGAATACGATAGTTATCGACGAGGAGTTTGCGCGCCGGTATTGGCCCAACGAAGAAGCGGTTGGCAAACGAATCAGGGTTGGTGGAGATGAGCCCACGAATCCGTTGTTGACTGTGATCGGCGTTGTTGGGCGAGTAAAGATGGAGGGTCTGAGCAATAACTCCGATCGCGTTCAGGGTTACTTCCCCTTCAACCAGGTGCCGCAAGGCGACATGACTGTTGTGATTAAAGGTTCTTCTGATCCGAATCAATTGATAGGAGCCGTACGCAGAACAGTCAAAGGTCTGGATCAGGATCAGCCGATCTACAGCCCCCGCACGATGGATGAGATTCGCTCAGAATCGGTCGCTCCGGAGCGTTTGAACTTAACTTTGTTGAGCCTTTTTGCCGGCATCGCGTTGGTGCTGGCCATCGTCGGCATCTACGGCGTCATGTCTTATTCGGTAACTCAACGCACGCACGAAATCGGTATTCGCATGGCGATCGGCGCGCGTCAGAGTGATGTGTTTCGCATGATCCTGGGGCAGGGAATGAAATTAGCGCTAATCGGAGTTGCGTTGGGCTTAGTGGGGGCGTTTGCGCTGACGCGTTTGATGGCTGCGATGTTGTTTGGCGTGCAGCCGACTGACGCGACAACATTCTCGGTGATTTCCGTGTTGCTTATCACCATTGCGCTTTTAGCCTGTTACTTACCAGGCAGGCGGGCCACGAAAGTAGAGCCAGTGATCTCGCTGCGCTATGAGTGATACTGGAACCGCGGGCGGCTCGCTCGCCTATCAACAGACTTTGTTAATTACCGGCGGGACCTGGGCGGGCACCAATGCGGGCGGGCCGCCCGCGGCCCCATGGTGCGGAGGTTCCAATGCGATTCTTGTTGGTCACACTACTACTGCTCACAACCCTAACAATCATCCAGGCCCAACAAACCAACGTCGATGAAGCGGCGGTGCGGGAAACTGTGCAGCACTATTTGCATGGTCTGAAGTTCAATGATGTCGAAGGTTTGAAAAAGGCTTTCTGGCCGGAGGCCAAACTATTTTTCATCAAGCGTGACAATACCCTGGGCCAACTCACCCAGGAGCAGTGGTACAAAGGGTTTGCTGCCAGCGCCGGTAAAGAAGAAAAGGGAGATCTAAAAATTACCGACGTGGACATCACCGGCAATGCTGCGTCAGTAAAAGTAGTAGAAGTATATGAGACGTCGAAGTACACCGACTACCTGTCGCTGCTCAAGTTTCCTGATGGCTGGAAGATCGTCAACAAGATTTATGTAGCGGAACCAGTAAAGTAAAACTCTGCGTAACCTCCGTGTCTCTGCTCGGCGGTTGAGTAGCTACTAAGAGACGGTCACCGCAGAGATGCAGCAGAGCGTCGAACAAGGATGGGGTTTTTATGGATTCAATCTTAAGAGATCTACGCTATTCACTTCGCATGTTGGCAAAGCGACCGGGATTTAGCGTCGCGGTAATCATCACACTCGCCCTTGGGATCGGGGCAAACACCGCAATCTTCACCGTTGTTGATGCAGCTTTATTACGTAGCCTTCCGTACAGGAACGCAGATCGCCTGGTACATGTCTGGGAATACCTGCCGCGCGAAGTTAAGCCACAGCGCGAAGCCTCGTATCCGGATTTTGTTGATTGGAAAACAAATAACCGGACCTTTGAGTCGATGGCCGGCTATGGCCAAATAGGGCTGATTCTTAACGGCGCAGAATCATCTGAATTCCTACTCGGTGGCCGAGTAAGCGCCGACTTCTTTCGTGTTCTAGGTGTACCACCGTTATTGGGGCGAATGTTCAGCGCGGGCGACGATGAACTCGGCGCCGAGCCCACCGTCGTCGTGACCCACGGAACCTGGCAGCGTCGCTTCGGCTCCGACCCCGGCATCGTGGGCAAGTCGCTCACCCTGAGCGACGAGTCTTTCAAAGTCATTGGAGTGCTACCGGCCAATTTTCACTATGCGCCTTTAGGTAGTCCTGAACTGTTTATCCCTTTCAACCCCAGCGCGGAAAATCGTAGCCGTCGTTACATGCATTATGTTCGCGTCATCGGGCGACTGAAAGATGGCGTGAGTCTTGCGCAAGCGCAGTCTGATATGAATCGTGTGCTTGGTGACGTGGCCCAACTCGATCCCAAGTTTCACTCGGGGGCGGGAGCCACGCTGGTAGGTCTGCGCGATCAGATCGTCGGCAACGTCAAGCTGATCCTTTTAGTTTTACTGATTGCGGTAACGTTAGTCCTGCTGATTGCTTGCGCGAATGTCGCGAATCTATTCCTGGTGCGCTCGACTGCTCGCCAGAAGGAAATGGCTGTGCGGGTGGCCCTGGGTGCAAGCCGGGTGCAACTGGCGCGTCAGCTTCTAATTGAGAGTTTGCTCCTTTCGTTTGCTGGTGGCCTGCTGGGCGTCGCCCTGGCGCGCGTGGGAGTCAGTTTGCTGTTGGCAGCGATTCCCCCCGAACAGTTCGCGCGCATGTCGTACCTGCGCGAGGTTGGTCTCGATGGCCAGGTGTTGCTCTATAGCCTGGGTATCACTTTGCTTTCCGGAGTTGTCTTTGCGTTGGTTCCCTTGTTTCAAGTGCGGCGGCATGGTGTCCAGTCCACTCTCAAAGAAGGAGGACGCGGCAGCGGTAGTGCGGTACGTTCTCGTTTGCGAAATGGTTTAGTGACTGCTGAGATTGCTCTGACAGTGATGCTGGCCATCGGAGTCGGCTTGATGTTGAAGAGCACGGTCCGTCTATTAAGTGTCGACCCGGGATTCGATTCAAGCAATCTCCTGACAATGCGGACGCCGTTGGCCGGCGCCACTTATGCGGAAGCAGCGAAACGGATCGCATTTCAAAAACAGTTGCTCGAACAGTTGCAATCAATCCCTGGCGTGAAGAACGCCGCCACCACGGGCAAGTTGCCACTTGATGGGGGCGGCAACACTGGCACGCCAATAATCGATGGGCGCAGCGCCGAGGTGATGGCAAAGTTACCCGAATCAAACCTGCGCACCGTCAGTGCCAGTTACTTTGCTACCGTAGGTATTCCCCTGTTGAGCGGCAGAACCTTCTCAGGACAGGACACACTGGATGCGCCGCGCTCGATCGTGGTCAACCAGACTTTTGTGAAGGCGTATTTCTCGAACCAGGATCCACTGGGACATCGAATCAGTTTTGTTTTCGATAGCGTCAAGCCCTGGAATATCGTCGGCGTGGTTGGCGATGAAAACGTCAACACGCTCGATGCGGCTGTGACACCCGTGATCTACTTTCCCTATTCTCAGGACGCGGATAGTCAACTGAACATAGTGGTTCGCACCACGACGGAACCATTAACGTTGGCGGGCGCGGTGCGCGCGGAGATACGCAAATTGGATCGGACTTTACCAGTGTTTGCGGTCTCCAGTATGACCCAGCACATCGAAGAATCTCCCGCAACTTTTACCAGGCGATACCCGACCTTGTTGATTGGCATTTTCGCCGCAGTGGCTCTGCTACTCGCAGCAATTGGTCTTTACGGCGTGATCTCTTACTCGGTGTCGCAAAGAACTCACGAACTAGGTGTGCGGATTGCGTTGGGCGCACGACAGGTGGACATCTTCAAGTTGGTGCTGGTCGAGGGACTACTGCTAACGATTGTGGGAGTTGCGATTGGCCTGGCGGCTTCGCTTGCGATGACCGGATTCTTGTCCAGTTTGTTGTTTGGCGTGAGTCCACGCGATCCGCTGGTAGCGGCGACTGTCGTACCAGTAATGGTTTTGGTGTCGCTGGCGGCGTGTTATCTGCCGACCCGACGCGCAGCGAAGACTGACCCGTTGGCGGCGTTGAGGTGCGAATAGACAGGTACTTGGTGCTTTGTGCTTAGTGCTTTGTTGAGGGTTGGAGTTGAGCATCGCTAGCGACTAGCGGTAGACGGCAATCACAACTAAGCACAAACCGGAGTACAAAGCACAAAACACAAAGTACAAATCCAAGAAGAGTATGGAAACCTTACTTAAAGACATTCGCTACGGCGCTAGAATGCTGGTCAAGCATCCCGGCTTTACCATCGTCGCCCTCATCACCCTGGCGCTCGGCATTGGCGCTAACACCGCCATCTTCAGCGTTGTTAACGCAATTGTATTCCGGCCGTTACCTTACACTCAGCCGGAGCAACTGGTAGGCATATGGACCAGGGACCTGCAGCGTCCCGATTCACAGTATCCGGTCGCTCTTCCCGTTTTTCGCGATTGGCAACAGCAGGCACATACCTTGAGCAGTTTTGCCTCCTATGTTTTCAATCGTTTTCACGTTTCGGGAAATGAAGGTATTGACGAAACCCGCGGGGCGTTTGTCTCCACAAACTTCTTTGCCGTCCTGGGAGTGCAGCCAACCCTGGGCCGCACGTTGCAACCGACTGATGAGCATGAGCGAGTAGTGGTTCTTAGCGACGCTTTGTGGCGCCGCAGATTCAATTCTGATCCCAACGCCATTGGCAAAACGATCGATTTGAATGCGGAAACGTACACGGTAATTGGAGTCATGCCCCCGTCTTTTCGTATTCCTACTCCGGACATCGAACTTTGGCCCAGTATGGCGACGTTCTACACCTTGCCTGCTTCGGCCGGAGACTGGATAAATTCACGCTCGCTGCGCGGCTATCGCGTGATCGGGCGCCTGCAAAACGGCACAACGCGGGAACAAGCCCAAGCTGAAATGAGCGCCATTGCCGAACGCCTGGCACGAACATATCCCGACTCCGAAGCGGGCACTGGCGTGATTCTGCAACCGCTCAGAGAACAGATGGTGGGAACGTATCGTCGCCCACTGGTCGTGCTACTGATCGCGGTCTCATTCATTCTCTTGATAGCTTGCGCCAATGTTGCCAACCTCATGCTGAGTCGAACGGCGGCGCGCGACCGCGAGATTGCAGTTCGTCGTGCCCTGGGTGCTGGTCGATGGCGTCTCATTCGCCAGATGCTGACTGAGAGCTTGCTGCTGAGTGCTATCGGTGGCGCCCTCGGTCTTTTGCTGGCGAGTTGGGGAGTTCACTTGTTGCTG
>DATFRK010000461.1:0-3740 GCA_035263325.1 Pyrinomonadaceae bacterium
TGGCGCCGGTCGGCGAGCTGTGTTGTTGCTAGTCGTCAGGCAAGGGATGACGCTGGTGGTCATTGGCGTCGTTATGGGGCTGGCCGCAGCTTTGGCATTGACGCGTGTGATGAAGAGTTTGCTCTTTGATCTCAGCGCGACTGATCCGCTGACCTTTGTGTTGATTGCGGCACTGTTGTTGGTTGTGGCCTTCCTCGCGTGTTATCTACCCGCACGTGGCGCATCGCAGGTTGATCCGATGAAGGCCTTGCGGACCGAGTAAGTGCTGTTGTCGGCAAAGAGATATGGTTGCGAATGACCAGATAGCTGACGTTGGTGTGGATTTCAGAATACACTTTTAGAGAAGCTTCATTGAAAACGAGGCCTGTGGTCCAATCACGCCGCAAGTGTGCCGATGAAGCGCTTCCGCGTACGCGTTCTGCCCTGGCGAGCGCGGCGCCGTCAGCACCTATAAGATCCCCATCTCCGCGACTCGCTGGTGAAACTCTGCTCGGTAAATACAATCGCGATCAGGCAACAGATAACGTGGTGCGCTATCTCACGGAAGCGCTTCCACCATCTGCCGCGCCGTCCATGCGGCGGTTGGTTGTTGCCAATTCGTATCGCGCTAGCTGGCTTGCGTTCTGAATTTAATCGGTAGCGCCTCGACCCCTCTGAGGAACAGACTCGGGCGCCAACGCAGAGAATCAGATGCCACTGATAGCTGCAGGTCGACCATACGGCTTAACAAGGTATTGATGGCGATTTGCGCTTCCATTCGTGCCAGCGGCGCCCCCAAACAAAAATGAATTCCTTGTCCGAAACCAAGATGTTTGTTTGGTTCACGCGTGAGATCCAGTTCGTCTGGCTTATCGAATACGCTTTCATCTCGATTAGCAGAACCAATAACGCCTAACGTGATTTCACCCTGGGGAATCGTAAGGCCGTGAATAGTTACGTTTTCTCGTGCGTGTCGTTCGGTGGTCATTAGGACAGGCGCCGTGTAACGAAGAAGTTCCTCGACAGCCGACTTGATGATTCGTGGATTCGCACGCAGCTCTTCCATCTGATCGGGATTCTCAAGCAATGCCAGGACACCGTTTCCGATCAGATTTACTGTCGTTTCGTGTCCGGCAATCAGCAATATAAAAACCATTGCTAACAATTCGTCTTCGTTCAGTTTCTCTCCGGCTTCTTCCGCTTTAATCAGCGCGCTCACAAGATCGTCCTGGGGCGACCGACGACGCGTCTCGAAGAATCTACGTAAATAACGAAGAAACAACCATACGCTTGGTATCACCCGAAGGGTTGGTTTTGGTGAAGTGAGCGAGACTACCGCCTGGGACCACCGGTGAAACTTATGGCGGTCACTGGTGGGCACGCCGAGGATCTCAGTGATGATCGTCATCGGAAGGGGTAGCGCAAAATCGCGAATCAGATCCATCTTCCCTTGCGGTGCCACATGGTCCAACAGCTCATCTGCCAGCGACTGCACGCGTGCACGCATCCCTTCCACCAAACCTGGTGTAAACGCTTTGTGTACCAGCGCACGCAGCCGGGTGTGGTCAGGTGGATCCTGGTCGAGCATATTGCTCTCCAACGGGCGAAACATCGGCGGCGTCCAGTGCAGTTTGCGCAGTTGGTCAGGGGTTAGGCCGGCTCGACGGTTCTTGGTGAATCTCGCATCGCGGAGTAGGTCAGTCACGTCATCATAGCGTGTCAATAACCAGACCGGAGTTTTGTCAGGGAGGACTGTGCGGTAAACAGGCTCTGACGCGCGCAGTTGGGCCAGAAACGGGAACGGATTGGCCTTGAAGTCGGCCTCGACAATATTCTTTGGTGGAAGGGTTGGTGGCAATAGGTATTTACCGGTAACAGATCAGTTGGTAGCCATTCCGCTAAGATGCGAGCTTGTTCCAAACACTCGGTTCACCTTGACGGCGAATCATTTCGACAACCATGAGATATGCTTCGGCGTACAGCGTGCGCATCTCTCCCTGCGTCCGCGGATGCTGTAGCCGCTGCTCCAGTTCATCTTCTCGAAGCCGCTTTTGCGAAAGGTAACGCGAAATCGTCTGGCCCTCACCCGCCAGGTAAAGTGCAAATCCTTCTTCCAGCCAGCGCGGCGTGTGCTTGTTGCTTACCGCGTCGATCATGATGTGCGCCAATTCATGACGTAGCGTCGTGAAGAGAACCCCACGCTGCTTGAGAATCGCCACGGGTTGCAGTTCGATGTGGTTGTCCTTAGTTGCGGCAGCCGCCCACCAAGGCTGGCCCGTGCGCGAGGTGAAGTCGCCGGTACTTTCATTTAAGCGAATTTCGAGTCGGGGGATATTCACCGGGTTAGTAGATGAAGCGCGCCGCAGATAATCGCTGCGTGTCGCTTCCAGCGTATTCAAAATCTGGCTAACCGTGCGCCGATCGACATCCGCAGGATAAGCGAGATGAACGTTCTCGGAGGAGATCGTCAAGAGTCGGACACTATTGGTGCTTCCCGGGGGACTGGAATATCTAAAACCTAATGTGTTTAGTAAAACGTCCGCCTTCGATTTGCCAGTAATATCAAGTTTCGCGCGCAGCTGCTGCTCAACTCTTTTGACGACTGTCCCCGGAATATATTTCTCAAGAATCTTCTGATAGCTCGCTCCACGCGCAGCCATCACATGCGCACCTTCCTGACAGAGGCCAAGCCCATGCCCGAAACCACTACCTCGAAAAATGAAGTTCGATCCTGACCGACCAATTTCGAATCGAGAACTCTTCAGAACGTTCCAGCCCAGAACCCGCCCCACGATGATCTTGAAATCCCAGCCACGAACAGACTTGCGCTGCTCACCTTCGAGCGTAATGAATTCAGCACGGCCCGTTTCATCACGTTTGCTAATCAGGACTTGATCCAGTCGGTTGCCGACATCGGTTCGCGAATCACTGCGCAGCGCGCGCAGGAGATCGGCGCGGCTAATGATGTCAGCCCACTTTGCGTGAGGCCCGGCATCGCAGTATTCATCGCGCACGCCGCGAAGATAGTAAGCTGGGGTCACTCCCCAAAGCCCCCGGATGTTCGCAGTTTCGCCACCACACGAGGCACCGAAGTAGGCATCGATCGGTTGGCCACGGTCGTCCAAGAGCACCTGACCTTCGGTCGCGCGAACTGCAGTAGAAAGTCGACTCTCAAGCAGCGAGGTGGTCGCGCCATTTGCAAGGGACGGGTCTTTAGCAACAAACCGCTGACAGTGTGTTGTCGAACAAAAGTCATAACCATCAGTTGCGTGACGGCCGCTGTTCTTCAGCGCGTAGGTGCGAGTCGCGATTGCTAGCGCCTTCAATGCTTCCGGCTGGGACTCAACTGTCCCTTCAGCGCGCATTACTCCGAGGACGTAATCTTCGAGCGAAAGGGTTTGCGTTACG
This sequence comes from Pyrinomonadaceae bacterium, assembly GCA_035263325.1. Lineage (GTDB taxonomy): Bacteria > Acidobacteriota > Blastocatellia > Pyrinomonadales > Pyrinomonadaceae > PSRF01. The sequence goes on from DATFRK010000461.1 coordinate 3,388, forward strand.
TTGTCACTTACGAGATGAACTTTGATTGTCGAGTCTGGCGAACGGAGAGGGAGGCCGGGCTTTTCATTGTTTTTTGAAATGATCTGAGCTTCTGTGCCCCGGTGATTAGCCTCGTTCGCATATGTCTCGAAAATTGGTCGCGCCAGTTCGGCGGCCTCCGATCCATGTGCGCGCGACAAAAGGATCAGCACTGCCAGATCGATTTGCGATGAGTCCAATTCACCGCTGCTCTGAAACGGGGCGGCAAATCCGACAAACCAGCCGTTGGTACGAAAACCTTTTGCGGGATTCGCAGTCCCAGTCTTACCAATAATGGTTAACGGCAGCGAATCGAGTTTAGCCGCACGCGCCGT
>DATFRK010000462.1:0-2644 GCA_035263325.1 Pyrinomonadaceae bacterium
CGGCAAGGACCACATCATAAAAGAACGTCTGTTCGGGCTTACCAACAGCGAGGGCAATCACGGGGAGGACGCCAAAGAGTACTATTTCTATCTCGACAACACACCCACCCACTCTTACATGAAGTACCTCTACAAGTATCCTCAGGCAGCCTATCCGTACTTGGATCTGATTGAGACTAACCGGCGGCGAACACGCAGCGAGTTCGAATATGAACTCCTGGATACGGGAATTTTCAGCGAGGACCGCTACTTTGACGTCTTCGTCGAATATGCAAAGGAAGCGCCCGCGGACATCCTGGTCAAGATTACGATTTGGAATCGCGGCCCTGAGGAAGCCGAACTGCATGTCTTGCCGACTCTGTGGTTCCGGAACACATGGGCTTCATGGGTTGCAAAGCCTACCGAGAAGCCTGTTCTCGAGCGGGTCAATGGGCCGGCGGGCGCCAGCTCTATTAAGGCAACGCATCCGACATTGGGTATATATCACTTGCAATGCGAAGGAGATGTACCGCTGCTCTTTACTGAAAACGAAACCAACAACGCTAGACTATTTCCCCAGTTTCCGAATGCCAGCCAGTTTGTTAAAGATGGTATCAACGACTCTTTGGTCCACGGTCAACAGGGTGCAGTGAACCCCGATCAGATCGGAACGAAAGTGTCGGCCCACTATAAGCTGAAGATCGGGCCGCGTGCATCGGCAACTGTGCGAGTGCGCCTGACCGGCCAGGCGCCAGCAGCTCCGGGAGCCACAAAAAGAGCTGATCCCTTCAGTGCGTTTGATAAGATCGTGACGGCACGTCAAGAGGAGGCGGATGCCTTCTACACCTCGATAACACCTCCGTCCGCAAGCAAAGACGAAGCGCGGATCATGCGCCAGGCTCTAGCAGGAATGCTGTGGAGCAAACAATATTATTACTTTGACCTGGACGAGTGGCTCAGTGAGCATCATGCGAATTTCCTTCGTGGCGGCCGGAAGATGATTCGAAATCGCGGCTGGTTCCACATGATTAACGACAGCATTCTCTCGATGCCGGACAAATGGGAGTATCCGTGGTACGCCGCATGGGACCTCGCTTTTCACACCATTCCCTTGAATATGGTCGACCATGACTTTGCTCGAGGGCAGCTCGACCTGATGCTAAGCGAGCTCTATCTCCACCCGAGTGGCCAGATCCCCGCGTATGAATGGAATTTTAGCGATGTAAACCCGCCGGTGCACGCCTACGCTACGCTCTTCAATTATGTGCAGGAGGAACAACTGGGTAGCGAGGATCAGCGGAGTTTGAAAGAGATGTTCAGGAAGCTGTTGTTGAATTTCACCTGGTGGGTAAACCGGAAAGACACGGAAGGCAACAACCTATTTGAAGGCGGCTTCCTGGGGCTCGATAACATTGGCGTCTTTGATCGTAGCGCCCCGTTGCCTACCGGTGGTTCCCTGGAGCAAGCCGATGGCACATCGTGGATGTGCTTTTTCAGCCTGAACATGTTGGAGATCGCCCTGGAGCTTGCACGGGATGACCCTGGATACCAGGACATAGCCGCGAAGTTTGCGGAGCATTTTCTTTGGATTGCTTCCGCTATGGACAGAGTGGGCATTAATGAAGATGAGTTGTGGGACGAGGAAGACGGTTTCTTCTACGACCTGCTTCGCCTTCCCGACGGATCAGCGCAACGCATTAAGACACGCTCTCTCGTTGGCCTGTTGCCGCTGTGTGCGACTGCGGTTATCACGCCTGATTTGATTTCAAAATGTCCTGAGTTCACCAGGCGGTTAGAGGATTTCGTTGAACGTCATAGATTCATTTTAACCAACCTCCATTCCCCCACCGTGCCCGGCGAAGAAGGCCGCTATCTCCTTAGCATCTGTGATGAGACCAAGCTGCGCCGCATCCTTACGCGAATGCTGGATGAAGAATGGTTCTTATCACCATTTGGCATCCGCTCCCTATCCAAATGGCACGAACGGCATCCATATATATTCGAGTTTGATGGCCATCGACACGAAGTGAAGTACCTCCCTGCAGAATCCGACACCGGAATGTTCGGCGGTAACTCCAATTGGCGTGGTCCGATCTGGCTGCCATTGAATATGTTGATTCTGCGCGGTCTGCTGCAATTCTATCTCTACTATGGAGACCGCTTCAAAATCGAATGTCCGACGGGTTCAGGTCGGATGATGAACCTCTTCGATGTAACGATGGAAATCGCTAAACGAATCAGTAGTATCTTCCTGAGTGATGAAAATGGCCGACGCCCTGTGTACGGCGGGACAGAAAAATTCCGCACCGATCCGCTTTGGCGCGATCATATTTTGTTCTATGAGTATTTCCACGGCGACAACGGCGCAGGGCTTGGGGCCAGTCACCAGACTGGATGGACAGGACTGGTGGCAAAGCTTATTCAGATGGTGAATGTTCTCGATGCTGAGACGGTGCTTAAGGGAGGCTCGCGACCTACGATGAAGATTTACCTTCGTCCGGAGAAAGAAGAATAGCGTTCTTTAGCGAAAGCTGATTGCTCGGTCAGGTTGCGCCACGGGATCTGGATATATGCACCTGTCAACTTCGAAGATGTCGGTGAGACCGATGGGCGCGGTCTCTTTAGAGGACTATCGAATGGCTGAACGAGTGAGGGGCGCCCGGCA
>DATFRK010000463.1:0-9720 GCA_035263325.1 Pyrinomonadaceae bacterium
CTATACCTGCCAGGGAGCACGTCATCGCCTGCGCCCGGGAAGGAGTGCAAACGTTCCTGGCTCGCTACGGGGTTGCAGTTAGCGATCGCGCGAGAAATAGATTGGGCGCCAAACGGCGATGATGAGAAACGGCGCCTAGCGCTGGCGAAGAGCAAACCATGGTGTGCCGCGATAAGAATCGGCCACCACCCAACCGGCAGCCGTCAACACCCAGGTGGAAACGAATTCGCCCCATTGGAAAGCATTGAGATGGCCTGCCAAGACAATCGGTATCCATACCAACAGAGAGAACAGGCCCATCTGCAAAGCTGAGAGTGCCGCTGCCAGCCGGGCAAACACACCGATAAGTATCGCAAGGCCGGCCACGATGAATGCGGCGCCGGTGAAGTAGGCCCAGCCCACGTGCCACGGCAACCAGGAAGGCACGAGGTCGGCGGTGCCTTTGACATTGGCGAAATGCGCGTAGCCGAACGGGATCAATCCCAAGCCGTAAAGCGCCCTGGCGATTCGTACGCCCCTGTCGCCGGTGATAAAACTGAGGGGCGACCGATTCCAGTTCGTGGCGAACCGGGCAAACAGGACCCACGCAGCTCCGGCCATCACCATGGTCTCGCCGCAGCTCCAGGTACTCTCGATAATAGATACGTGAAAGAGCGGCGTTATTCTCCACAGCAAGAACCAAACAACGAGAGTGGCGAGCAGCAGGCCAGCAGCGAAGGCCGCGCGCCTCCAAAGTAGACCGATACCCGAAGCGAGAGAAACCAGGGCGCAGAGATAAACCAGCGCTTCTCGTGCGGGTACGCCCTTGGGTACAGGCGCCCACACTACCGTGAAATCACCCTTGATGAGGCCCAGGATGCCGAGGACAATCATCATCGCGGCAAAAGCCAACTGACTAGCGCTTGGGCCACCCACAGCCATTCCGCCGGTCTTCCAATTCATTACGCCGTTTTGCACCATAATTCACCTACGACTGATTTGAGTGTTTAGACCACAGTTTAGCCAAAGGCTTCAAACATCAGCTTCAGTATGACGGCGACGCCAGAACTCATTGGTGGGCCAACGTTGCTCCTGGCGGTAATATTTCGCTTGCGTTTGCCGGTAACTACTAAATTCTCGCTTCACACAATGCTGATAGCGACGAAGGCCGGTGTCGTCTTTCCGAAGCAACCAATCGCCAATAGCATAAGAAGCAAAGATCCCCGACCGGAGCGCCTTGACGATTCCCTGCGACGAAAGGGGATCGAATCGCGAGGCCGCGTCTCCTACAGCCAACCAGCCCTTACCGACGATGGGACTAAGCAGCCGCGAATTAGTCGAGCGAATAGCGACCTGGTCATGCGGTTTCTCGACGCTGGTCACGGTGGCGACAATCCGCGTCTGGCCAAGTTTTTCGTACCAAACACCGGCGTCGTTCAGTTTCAGTTGTTGGGCCAAGTCAGCATCCGTCACACAACAGGTAATTCGTTTTCCATCTGGCAATCCCGCCGTGTACCACCATCCATCCGCGAAACTTTCCACCAGCAATCGTGAATCTCCTGCCGAGCATGCGAAGGACCGGGAGATTCCTACCAGCCGGTCGAAAGCGAGGAAACGAGCCCCGGCACGTCGAGCGAAGGAAGCACTGCCACCCGTAGCATCGACTACGAATTTTGCTGATAACTGACTTCCGGTCGACAAACTAAGACGCCAGCCCGCAGCAGTTTCTTGAGCACTTCGTAGCGAAGTGCCCAGCATTACATTGGCGCCTCTTTTCCTGGCCTCGCTGATCAGCATCGAGTCAAACGAGGCGCGGTCCAGTTGCCAACCCGTGGCGGCCGGCATAAAGATGAACTCATTGTCGAGTGGCAGCGACTGGCCCCACACAGCAGTGGTGCCAAAACTTTCGCGCGGTCCCAGGGCCTTGAACGAGTCCCAGGTGTTAAGGTGCTCAAGTAGTGAATGGGCAGCCGGCGGCAAACTTTCACCAATACGCGGCGTGGCAAAATGCGATGTCTCGATCACAGTGACGGATAGTGTTGGCGCATAAGTGAGTAGTGAAATTGCGGTTGCTGAGCCACCTGGGCCCCCGCCCACGATGGCGACAACAGAAGCGAGTGCGTGATCAGTCATCACTCCTCCTCCGCCGGAGGAGTGCGCCGGGTGCGTTCCACACTTATAAAAGGAGGGTTGTTTGGTGGTGGAACGGTGGTAGGTGTGAAGTCACCATCCGGATTGCTGCGCACCACACTTAGCCGCCACCATTCGGTCACCATTTTTAGATCGCCGGCGTTCGTTTGCGGCACACCAGGCGTCCAGTCGAGCCACGAAATGGCTGTACTACCGTCCGCCGCCACCACTTGTTCAAACGTCTGCATCGGACGATGGGCGGGCCACCAAAGTGTTTCCCACACTCTTTGTTCGCGCTCCATTAACTCATCGTGATCGCTACCCGGATATATTTGATTGAACCCCTCGTAGGTAACGTCGATCGGTTGCGTAGAGCACTCGTTGAAGTCCGCTTGCCAGGGCACGGACATAGACTTCGTCAGGTCGCCTGGTTGCAAGCCAGTCACAAAATCGTTTGCCTGGCTCAAATCGGCGCCGGCATAAAAGGCATAGTTGCGATCAGGTACAGCACCGGTGTTGGCCTGCGCTGGTGTCTGGCCAAAATCGGAGAATGAGCGATCGGCCTTAATCAGGTACGGTTCGAGCCAAATGGAAGGGTTGCGCATCACCCAGCCAATTTCACCACCAGGACAAAAGGAACCGCCCAGGATATTGCTAACGACGCCCCGGTCCAGGTCACGGGCGGTCCGGTTAACCCAGCCCGCATATGGATGCAATGGATCGGGGTTGGCCCAGCCTTCAAGTTTTTCGTTGTAGAAGAGGCCCATGGCCCACTGCCGCAGCAGGTAGTACTGATACTCAGTTAACCTTAAGAACTTCGAGGGCAATTCGTTGGTAATCGGGTTGTCGCCACATAGCAGCGGCATGCGGGGCAGGTTGTGAACCCGACTATCAGGTCGGCCCACGATCATGAACTCATTCTCTTCTCCCGGGCCGCGCAGCAGATCAAACAAATATTGACGCATCGGCCCGTACGGATCGTAGGTATTGGTCGTAAGACACCTGGTGCGACAGTCGCGCAACAATTGGCCGGTCAGGTATTTTTGTAAGTGTTCGTGAACGCGACGTGAAATCAGGTCACGAGCGTCGTCCGGATAGGATGGATCTGCGCCAATGATCTCATCCACTTCACCCTTGAGCTTTTCTATTGCCTCTTCATTTGCATCAGAGAAGGCCAGCCACTGCTGGAGATAGTCATCCGGCATAACATCCGGGTCTTTTCCCATCAGGCCTTCAGCAAACTTTGCGACCGCGGCCAGCAGATCACCGCTGCGCTTCTCGGTCAGCAGCCGCGACTGTGAGCCATCGCTAATCCCTCCCGCACTCGCAGGTCTGTTTTCCAACGGGGCCAGTTCGGTAGCAAGTTCAGCGACGAAGAGACTGCCCGAGTGATGCTTCTTAACGCAACGCTTCTCGCAGTTCGCCACCGCTTCTCTATCTATCACTGGGGGACAACTCAGCTTCTCATAATCGAATGAGCCGCGAGTTGACTGATTGTGAGGGAAATTCGATTGGCCCAACGCGTCGCACAGGTAATTATATTGATCAGGACGATAAAGGATGTTCCAGATGTCGCGATAGAACCAGGGCTTGTACGCCGGGTTCCATTGGAGGCGACCCGCGCGCCAATGAATCAAGGCGGGAGTATCTGCAGGATCGATGTACTGCGGTTCAGCAAATGTTCCCGAGGTTCCGTACAGATCGGTTCTTTCGGCAAACTCTCGTATCGCCATATCTTCAATGACGTCTTCCATCGTAACGACGTCGAGAATTTCAGGTACGTAAGCCGGATACGCGCATACTACCCACGCTGGATACTCAACATCGACATAACGGAGCCGCTGCACCGCGGGCGAGAACATAACCAACCGGGCCATGACCGGACCGTCTGAGGTATCGTCGAACCAGCCATCGTTGTTGGCGTAGTTCGTTATTCTTGGCTGGCCAAATTCATCAAAGCGAAACGAACCCGAGTGGCCAAAACCACCGAGTACCAGTAGCCGGCCGGTATCGTCCGTTAGCAAATCTCCCAACGTATCGATCGAGTTAGGTTTCAACGACGGCGGAAAAGTGGTCGCATAGTCTTCGCTGTCGCAATTGAAACTTGCTTTCCGCGTGGTCTTGTGATCGACCGTTCGCGGACCAGGATCGATTATCAGATGCTGGCGCGCGTCTTCGTCTGTTATTGAGGAGTTTCGCCGTGGGTGCCCTGGAGCATAACCGTGTTCGCCGTTGAGCTGTTGGAATTCGTACCAACATGACTTCTTGTTGGCCAGATAAACACGCCACTGAATATTGACGAGAGTACCTGCGTTACCACCACCTTCGACTTGATCCCCAAGCTTGAGAGGACGCCCTTGCGGATGTTCGTCGTCATAAGCCCAAACTTGAAACCTCGCGGCCTGACGCTTCATCCGGCCGGCCTCATCCTTGAAGGCAGTGATTCGTTGCTCGGTTTGACCGTCGGGGCTAAGCAGCGGATTTCCCTCTTTGTCGCAGTCGATTGGGAGCGCAGCCGGCTGTTCCGGAGAGATGCAGAAGGCATAAGTACTGTTGCCGAGCCTGGCAATACCGACGCCGGGGTGGATTCGATAAGTCGTAGGCATATTCTTGTTTGCCACTCCTTACTATCAATCAAGAAAATCAAGAGAAACACTGTCGAGTCGCAACAGATCGTTGTCTTCGCAGTAATCGGCGCCGATTACGACGAGCGTGATTTGCAACGTGGTAGCGCCTTCACCAAGCAGACGCCTAGCCGCGCTCGTGACATCGACGCGGTGATTGCGAGGGGTATTGTGATGTCGCGGTCGTTGGTCGTACTGACGCGGGCGACCTGGTGGCAAATCGCAGTGACCAGGACCACCAATGCAGTCCGCGTGACCAAAAATTGCGAGATAGCCCGCGTAATGTGGATCTTCAATTGGTGTCGACCCATTCGCGTCCGCAAGATTCAAAAATAGTCGGATGAAACAGGAACGGGGTAATTGCGGCACTCGATGCAAGCGCACCTCGGCTCGTTGGAAAGAACTGCGCACAGAATCCGGGATCGCAATTTCCTTTGAGACAAGGCGACCGACTGGTGTGCCCAGGCCAACCGGAATCAAGAATGCGCACTTGACGTATTCGTAGCCAAAGCGGGCCATGTCGAGCGTGTCGGCAATCGTGTAACTCCACGGTGTGAGAACGGCATCGAGATCCTTGGGTAGTGAATGTGGATTGCGTTCCTGCCATTCATGCCAGACGCGATCGATGTTGGCATGAATAGGCCAGAAGATCGGATCAAACGAAGCTGTCAGGTTACTAAGCATGTCCCCAGAGTCGGGTTGACTGTAAAGGTCTTCGCGCGAGTGGAAACGTCGTCCTGCCACCTGTACGCCGCGGTTACGCTGCTTGGTGGGATTACTTGATAGAGCTGCGGCGACGCTCTGAAGCAGCGGTGAGTTGGCAGCATTGATGTTTAGCCCACCAGTCCAAATGTGCATGGTGTTGTGCGGGTTTTGATCGAGGTAGCCGAACGAGTCGTCGTAGAAACTGCCGCCACCAAAGTCCCGAAAAGTCCGTAGCGACATGATCTGGGCCATGTCTTCGGCGGTCGGATAGTGATAGTGAATCACCTCATTGATCGTCCCGCCCTTGTATTCGGCTGGATACCGTAGCGGATACCACAAGGCGTTGGCAGCGAGCAGCGCATCAATAAAGCGGTCGCGGTGTTTTCCCTCGGTGTACTGCTTGTCCGTCATCTCGGCGACTGCCGCAAAGAACGTGGTTGGCGACGTGTAGCGCAACCCCGCCTCGACCATCTGCTTCAGTAACTCATTAGCGGCGTCGTCCGGCAGCGGTGGATCGGCCTTCCTGAGAAATGCGATCGACTGGGCAGTGAGGAATGCCTTGAAGGAGTTAGGAACGATCTGGCCCTTCTCAGGATGTTCCGGGCAGTAGCGCGGCATGGTGAAGTCCCAATAAGGCATGGTCACACCGGGGCAAACGTCCTGGAGTACCTGCTCGAATTCGTAGAGATACACGCGATGCCAGGGAAGAAAGCGTTCCCAACCGTGTTGACAATGATTCTGATGAATCAGCGCCATGTTGTTATAACTGCGCCGATCCTCAGGCCACTTGTTGAAATGATAGAGTTCGCGGAACGCCCAACGGAGTTGCTCGATTTGCGGTTCGCCCAGGCAGTCGAGATTCATCCGCTGTTTGATCTCGCCGTACTTGTAACTGTATTCGTTGGGCGACGCGTCATAGACCCCAAAGGTGCGAGTCAACTCTTCGACGGCGGCTGGACTGAGTTGCTCAATTGAGGTTGCCGTCGTTAGCGCCTCAACATTCAAAGACACCTGGTAGTCCATCGCCGGGCAGTTGTCGTCAATCCAGTCAGAAATGAAGTTGATGTCTTCTTCGGCAACTCTCTGCCCACCCCACGGCAGTGGGGGAAACTCTGTACCGTCAAAAGGAGACTGCCCACGCAAGCCTTGGATTAAACCGGATTGGGCGCTACGGGTCTTGGCTCCCGTAGCGGCGTCTGGGGCATGACAGCATGAGTGAACCGGGTCCCCGACCGCGGCGATCATGCGCACGCCATAAAGCTCAAGCTGAAGAAACTGATTTAGCGGCAACTGCCAGAAAGGCCCCAACCCGTCATAGTCGACGGCGCTACCGGCGGCGGCTTTATTGAGAATCTCTTTTACCCTTTCATAACGAGTGAGTAGTGCTGCATCAGTCATAGTCTTTGTTACCCCCGACTGTTACCTTCCCGTTTTTTGCTTCAGGGCTCTTTGGGCTGTTTTCTCGTACTATCACCGCAAAAAAGGAGGACGTGTCCGCATCGCGACGCAATTACGCAAGTCACTTTGCGATAGATCAAAGCTGGTCGTCGCAGTGGGAATGAACCACCGCAGTCAGTTCTGCTACTTTAGGACTCGAAGATTATTGAGCGGATTGCGAGGAATCGAAGCCTTAGTTCACTTCGATAGTGAATCGACCAAACAACGCTAACTCTTAATACGACTTTGGACAGCGCCAGAGAATAAGTCTACGCGGTGCTTTCGTCAAGAAATGTTTGCTGCAGCAAGTGAAACTCTCTTTAAGACTACGGCAGCTAATCCTTCAAGTCTGACAAACGCAGCGGCGCGTCGACGTTCGTGCGACAAGGATCGCCAGTTGTGGCGCCGGCCCGGCGACGAGCGTTGCGTACATCGGGCGGTAAAGTGCGTTCGTCTAGTTTTATCAAGCCACATTCATGTTGCGCCAGGCGATTCTGCAACGCTTGTACTTGCGAAGTTAGCGAAGATAGTTCTTCCGCGCTGACACCTCTCGCGCCCATCATTGAGGATCGAGATTGCTGTTCGAGATTGCGTAAACTCGACTCGAGTCCATATAAGCGCTGTTCCACTTGCGTGAGACGGTTTTCCAGCCGGATCGCGTCTTGTTGCGAGATCGCCGCAGCACCGTCTCGTGCCGCGGACGAAACCCTGATCGCGAGTAACAACCCGAAACCCATCAATGACACCAACAGCAGCATCCGCCACACATAACTGAAGAAAGATCTGTCAGGCATGAGATTACCCCTCTGAATTTGAACCTTTCTGACCCAGCCGACATTGTAACGTCGCGGAGTGTCTATTTTAAGCCCGAACAAAAAGGACTTAGAACCTGCCTCAAACACCAGCAGAAAGCGGCTAAATTCCTGCAGAGCGAGCCGGAGGGCCAAAACTTTTCAGAAATTCTCTAAATTCATCCGCAACCTTCTGCCAACCCTGCCGATACTAGACAAAGAAGTCAGGAGTAACCCGTGTCTGGTATCACTGAAATTAACAGTGACCCTCAATGGGACAGAGTGACTGGCTTGCCCGTGTCGCCAGCCGGCGTTCAACCGGCTGGCACACAGCCTACCGTTGACGGTGAGCAAAGAACGGAAGCAATCGCTGCGAGCCAGGTCGTTCGTCCCGGTGATGCGTTGGCCGCCAACGAATTGGTCGATCCGCGTCCCCGTTTTCTGGCCCTTGCCGGAGATAACGCAGTCGCGCCAATACCTCCGGCCAACAATGACGCCGACCTCGCGCCCAGGCAACGAGCCCTACTCAGCCTGGACCTCGCTGCTGAAAAACTTGATCAAGCTGACGGAGCCGGAGCCGCAACCACCCTGGAGAACGCAGCCAGGCAGGCCCGGGAAGATGCTCGGCGGCTGGATTCAAACAGCAGCGAAGCGCGATTCCTGATCGCTTTCGCGGACAACGCCGAGGCACGCGCCAATGCCTATCGCGCAACCTCCCCACAAGATGGTTTTGCAGCTGCCAGCCGTCTCTCTTCAGTTGCAACTCACACATCTCAGATCGCCGACGATCTTGAACGGTCGGGCGCGACAGCGGACGCCAGCCTGTTGCGGGCACTTGGCGCCGATTCACGCATTCAAGCTCAACTCACTAGTCAAGGCGCCGTAAACACGAACGTCCTGATCGGCCAGGGCCTTTCACAAACCTATCAACAGGTAGTCAACGCCAGCTTCGATCAACGGATCGCTAACGCCAGGGACTGGGCCTATCCATGGGAGTCTCGCAGTCCGGCCGCCGCTCTCCGCGAAGACAAGCAACGGATGCAAGTCGTCTTTGCGGAGTTGAACCGGACCATGCGCGAAGAAGGAGTCTCGCTGGATCGCGCCTGGAACCTCATGTTCGACGACAACCGGATCGACGGTTTTCGCGGGCCTGCTCGTGTTCCCGGGTTCGTGTCGCGCAACGACGCGGCGACTTTTCTACGCGATAACGAAGTTACCAAACACCTGTTGCTGCCGTTCGCTGACATGGCGCGTGGTGCTACCGCCGGCGATGCAGCAGCCATTGATCGCGGACATGCGGCCCTGGTCCAGGCATTACGCGATAACGGTCAATGGGAAGTGTCGCGCGCTGTGCTGAATCAACTGCAGGCTGACGCACAGACTGCTGGCGGGCGTGCAGAGGCACAACGACTGAATGCCAATGAGAGTCGCGAGTGGTGGACGGCCAAGGCCGGCGAGTTCGTGCGCGAGGATCTACCGATCCTGTTGTTATCAGGGGCTGTATCTGGCGGCCTCGGAACTGGCGCTCGGTTACTGACAACCGCCGCCGGCTGGAGTACGCGGGCGATAAGGGCTACTCAAGTAGCAGTTGAGCTTGGCACCTTTGTTCCAAGCGAAAGAATTCTCAACGAAGCAATCAATGGCCGACGCGCTGACTGGTCTGCAGGAGCGCTGGCACGTGACTACGCTTTCACGCTCGGTGGCTACGGAATATTCAGAGCCGCGGGACGTGGTTGGCAGGCACTCCGCGAAAGTGGATTTGGACAATCAGTAATTGGGCGCTTGCGTGGTGCAGCGGAGACCGTCGAGTTCACTACGCCGCGTGGCCGGACAATTACTCTTAGCCGGCGCGCGCTTGACGACATGCTGGCTGGGTCTGCGGAAGGTAGCGATCGAATCGCGTCGTTTCGTCAAGCTCACGGTATTCCGGCAGTCGATCTGACACCGGGTACTGGTGGACCAACAGGTACAGTTGCTTCGGTACGCATTAACGGGCGCGATGTATTCGGACTCAACACGACCTTAGAGCGACAATACCTGGGAGTTGACACCCT
>DATFRK010000464.1:0-4049 GCA_035263325.1 Pyrinomonadaceae bacterium
GCAGTGCTCCTCCACCTTTGGGCAGCGAAATAACGGGGGCTGAATTTCCTGAGCTATTCTCCATTGTCTAATAGTTCGCGAGACGTGAGCTTGTGGAATTGCGCTACTGCGCTTTAAAGGAAGTGTCTGAGTCGGGCAGACTAACTAAGAGCATTTTGGTCACCCAATTCGTGAGCGCACCGATGATCATCCCAATCGCGTTATCTGTCACTACTTGCACACGTAGGTTTGAGAGGGAGATTTCGTTGGATCACACGAATGTGAGGGCATATTTGGTAGTACTCGGTGAATGGGGGAGGTCTGGTCAATGTGATGCGACGGCCTTGCGCCGTGGTCGCTCACGTTTACTGATAGAACATTGCGACGATCTTAGATTCTGGAGGCCACGGCCTTGCGCCGTGGAGGCTTCACGTTCACTGCTCTGGCGCGGCGACTTGAACTAGCGAAGCATTTTCTTATAGCGGTGAGCGTGAGACTCCATGGCACAAGGCCATGGCATCACTCCGTTAGCCGATAGCGCAACGCTTTCGCCACCGCTTCAGATTTGGAGTGAACTTGCAGTTTCTCGTAGATGTTCTTCATATGAAAGGAGACCGCGTGGATGCTGCTGCCGATCTCGCGCGCCGCAGTCTTGTAGTTATGACCCTCAACCAAGAGTTGTAAGAGCCGAGTTTCATGCGGCGTGAGATGGTACTCAGCCTGGGCCGGAGGGCGAAACTTCTGAAACAATTCCACCACGCGACGAGCAACTTCAGGTGACATTGGCGCCCCGCCACTGACAATTTCCTCAATGCTCTCCAACAACCGGGCCGGCGGAGTCTTCTTTAATAGATAACCACGGGCGCCGGCGCAAATTGCATTAAAGATGCGGTCGTCGTCCCCGAAAACAGTGAGTACCAGCACTAGTAGATCGGGGTATTGCTGCTTGATTAGACGGATCCCCTCGATCCCCGACATACCCGGTAAGCCAAGATCAACTAACACGACATCAGGGCGACTGGCAGGCAATCCTGCGAGCGCTGCCTCCATCGATTCCCAGCCGCTCGTACAAACAAAACCATCTGTGCCGCCAATTAGAACTGCGAGACCCTCACGAATTGCTTGTTGGTCTTCAATGATGGCGACCTTGATGAGCTTCGGCCTGGAGAACTGCACTGAAGGTTTTTCGCTCATCTCAGGCATAAAGAGTTTTCGATAGCAATGATCCTGCAAGTCTCCGCGGCGCTCCTGCCCGAAGAGATCGAACCTCACCGGCAACGAAAGTTGTTCCATCAGCGGGTAACCATTGCCCGCCCACACGTTGAGTTAAGGGGAAGGTAAGGGAAGTCTAGTTTGGTGAGGAAGAGCGACGCAAGGAAAACTACTCTCGACGATCAAGCTCCTGTTGCAGTTCGCTGCTGGTGATGGTTTTCAGGAAGCCGCTGTCGAGCGTCGACCGGAGTTGTTCAAGTTGAGCCACTTGACGATCTAGCTGGCGATATTTATCACTCGTTACCGGGTATTGACTAATCTTAGTTTCCAAACTGGCGATCGCCTGGTTATAGACCGCGTCGAGCGCGTCAAGACTGCTCTCGCCCAGGTTGACGTCAATACCTGCGTCACGCATGGCCTGGACAAATGCCTCTTCGATCTGTTCCCGCGTGGGAGGCTTATCATTCACTCCGAAGAGACTGTCCAGCGCCTTGCTGATGATCGCGCCCCCGATGGTGGTTGCGACAATGCCCGCGGGACCTCCGGTAGTAATACCAAGGCCTTCGATCAGAACTGATAGCCCCTTGCCGCCGAGCGCGCCGAAAGTCTGCGACGCCAACGAGCGCCCAAAGCTATCTATCTCGGAGCGCTCATCACTTGGTGCAGCTTTGATCGCTCTCTGTGACGCCACATTGAGCACCCCGAGCAGTTCACCAACATCACTGCCAACCAACCCGCTATTTGGCCCGGGATTGTTCAACAAGCCTTTGATGTAGGAGTCAACCACATTGGTGAGACGGGTTCGCACACCACTGGACGTATTGACCGAGAAGATCGAACTCTGGAAAAACTGGACCAGGTCGGCCTGACCCTGGTAATCCTGCGGAGTGTTGAGCTTGTTAGTGAGAATTTCGTTACCCTTGCTCTCCAACAATGTAGTCAGGCCTTCGAGGATGGCTGGTTGCTTCAACAAAGTGTAATGGCCAGCGGCATCGCGCACATCGTCTCGCAAGTCGACCAGTTGCTGATTGAGCCGGTTGAACACATTCAAACGAGCTTGCGGTGTAGTGAGATTAGCGTCGATCAACTCAGGTGACTGCGTGTAGGCGATGTCAGCATTCAACTGCCACTTCTTCTGATCGTCGCCACTGGAGTTCTGAGCGATTCGCGAAGCAGCATCCCCGAGAGCATCCAACGCGCCATTGAGTTGATCGTCCCTGCTAACCCCGCCAGCCCGAGCGATAGCTTCATTTACCAGGTCTGGCCCCAACTTCCGCAGCAAGGAGTCGAAGTCGCTTTGTGAGTAGCCATTGCCGTTGGCGGTCAAGCGGCTAGCGTTGAGTAGAGCAAGCGTGAAATCTGAACGGAGGGTAGCAGACTCGCCTGTATAGTCGGTGTAGAAGCCGATGCGTTCCGAGTGGTCATCAAACTTGTCTATGTAGCTGCGAACGAGGGCAAATGCGTCTCGCTGAGCTTGCGGAGTAGAGTAATGCTTATCAATAAGCGAAGCGGAAGAAGTGAAGGCAAGTGCTGCCGCAGTGTTGTAGCCGAGGGACTGTGCCTGTTGTCCGAGTGCTTCAACTATGCCAGTGGAATTTGCATTCCCCAGATTGTTGGCATTCGAAGCAAGACTCAGAACGAGCGATTCCGTATCTGCCGCGCCCAGTTTTTCTGCCATTCCGTGAAGGTCACTGTCACTTAGATAGCCTGACCGGTAGGCATCACCCATCAGACCAGCGAGAAATCGTTGCTTATCGTAGCCAACATTTCTCAGGTCGGCCGTGTCCGTATTCACAAAAGTCAGACGCAGCAGGTCGCCGGCGTAACTCTGACCCAGGATCTTGTCGGTTACGCCGCCAATCACGGCCATTTGTTCCTCATGACTGAGGTTAAGATCCTTGTCGTCCCTTAGAACGTAAAGCAGTCGATCCTGCCAATTGACTGCAGGCGTGTACTTGAAGCTATCGACGATCGCATTGACCACATCTTGCCGCACTGGTGGCGGCGGTGGCGGTGCTTTAACAGGAACCGCAGCCGGCGCATTGGAGAGGAGGGTGAACCTGGCCATTGATGTTTGAAACGCCAGCTCAGTTTTACGAGCAACTGATTCGACGACGTTGGCAGTCGTTTGCGTCGCTGTTGGCTTCGGAGGTTCGACTGGTCGTGGTCGGCTGACTGGTGGCTCGTTTGCAACTCTCTCCAGCATGTGTGTAGCTCCCGGTGATAGTGTTCTACCTGTTAGAAAGGTTGTCGGCAGGCAAGGGACCAGGGTTGCTTGAAGCACCCAGCGTCTAAATCTCAGCTAAGCAACTTTCCAAACAGGTTGCCGATAAAGATTGTGGGCAACTTCGATTTTTGTTCGCCAAGCACGGCACGATCGGAAAAACCTGCATGATCGAAAGAGTTGTTGGCAATACTGGCATCCAGGACACACAGGCGCTTGAACCTGTGCTGAATCCACCGTCAAGGGGAATGCCTCGCGCAGCCGAGAACGAGCAAGTCGTCCACAGTATTGGCAACGGTTCGGGGCAGTGGATCGGGGCACTCAATGCGCTTCAAATTGTTTCCGCCGCCCAGGCGCAACAACTCCCCAGTGTCACCACAAAGGGATCTGGGGTAGCCACCGTCGCTGATTACAAGACAGGTCCACCGGCTCGCCCTGACATTCATCACGACAACGGCTTCCTCCAGAATCCAAACGACGCAAACGATCCAACGCCGATTCCCACTATCCCGCCGACCGATGCCGATCGACAGGCGTTACAGGATTGGCGAAACAAACTTGAATGGGCCGAGCGGCTACAGTGGCTTCCGGCAGGGCCGCACACGAATATTGAGGATGGGCTGGCCGCGTACCG
>DATFRK010000465.1:0-3052 GCA_035263325.1 Pyrinomonadaceae bacterium
GCGATGCCTACAGACTAATGATCGCTGAGCGTGATCGGGAAACTTGACTTACAGAAAGGAGCGCATGGCGGAGATGGCTTTGTTCTCAGGATTGTTAAATTCGAAACCTTTGTTAAAGCCGGAAGCGGAGCGTTGCTACCGCGCTGTTTTCTTGAAAGTCTTATTCCTTTTGATTGCTTGTCAGGGCGGCTCGGCGACCATGCTCGCTCAAAGTGGCGCCAGTGGGGTGCGGAGCAGCGGTCGCGAATATGCGGTAAACCTCACCTATGGGGTTTATCAGTACGATGCGGCGCGCTCATCGCCGATTGAAGAGGTCACGCGGCTCTCGGGTACGTTTTCAACCGCACAGGAAGAGATTGCCTATTTGAAAGAAAAAAACCAACTGCAGGAGATTGCGGTACGACATATTCGTTCCGTTGGATTGCGAAGTGGGGAGTTATTTAATGATGCCGTTCTCCTTGGTCCCGAGTATATGGTTTTCACGATTACTCCTCGTGACATAGTGCGCGGTTATATGAAACTCGATATGCGAGTACGATACGCAAATGAGCCTTTACTCGACGCCAAGGGTGTCGAACTGGGAAATTACGAGACAGTGATGTTGCGTGGCGGCAAAGGAATGTTCGGCGTTAAGTTTTTTATCGGTGGAGGAGGCCGTCAGGAGAGTGTGCCGACTGAGCGGACGCTGCTGATATCGGTTACGCCTGAAATCATCCCGGTCTCCAATCTGCGAAATCGACCCCAGGAACTTTCTCATCCTGTTGATGAATACGGCGGAAAGATTGAGCTCAAAGAAAGCGATCGTTTTACTCCCCCGGTGGCGCTTGAACGGGTCGCTCCGCAATTTGAATCCGGGCGCAGCCTGAGAGGCGCAGTGTTGCTTGGAGGAACGATCACTCCGGAAGGAAAGATTATCAACATCAAGGTGCTCAGATCTCTCGATCCGGTGATAGACGAACGGGCCGTGGATGCATTGAGACGCTATAAATTTTCGCCGGCCTTGCTGAACGGCAAACCGGTCTTCGCTACTTTTCGGGAAGAGGTGACGTTTGCCGCCGCTCCTCCATCAATTTTGGAGATTGAAGAAGAAAAACGAAGAGAGCTCGAAAAGGAAAAGGAGAACCAGAAACGCAAGAAACCGTGAGATGGGGTTGGGAGTTGGGGATTAATGTTGGGTGTTAGGGCTGGAGGTCTACTCTGAATTCAGAGCTGAACTCGACCTCAACCCCATCCCCCAACCCCCAACTCCCACCTTCAAAGCCTCACGATCTTAGCTTGGTGTTCTCTTACTGCCAATTTGCGAGTGACATTCCTTGTGTCAATCACCAACGGCGCAAGCTTCAACACCTGCGTGTAGTCCACTTCTGAATGATCGGTCACAATCACCGCGCAGTCACAGCTTGAAATGATCTCGTCAGTAAGCTCCACGCTCGAAAGCGATCCGCGACCGTCCAGGCTCATCTCAGGCACAAACGGATCGTAGTAGCTTACTGATCCGCCTTTGCGCATCAACTGTTCCACGATTCCCAGAGCAGGCGACTCTCGAACATCATTGATATCGCGCTTGTAAGCCACTCCAAGAACGAGAATTCGAGAGCCTTTTACCGGTTTGCCATGAGAGTTCAAAGAATCCTGCACCAGCTGCACGACGTGATCAGGCATGTGGGAGTTCACTTCTTCGGCGAGGCCAATGAATCGCGCTTCGAACCCGTGCAGGCGAGCCTTCCAGGAAAGATAGTGTGGATCGAGCGGAATACAGTGACCTCCGATTCCCGGACCCGGATAGAACGCCATAAATCCAAACGGCTTGGTTGCCGCGGCTTCGATCACTTCCCAGGAATCTATCCCCAGGTGATAACACAGCTGAGCCATCTCATTTACTAACCCGATGTTCACCGACCGAAAAGTGTTCTCGAGCAGCTTGGCAGTTTCAGCTACTCGCGCACTTGATACTTTGTGTACTTCATTGACGATGGTGTTGTAGAGCGCGCCAGCGATATCGGTTGATAACTTCGAGACACCGCCAACCACCTTCGGAATATTGTGAGTTTGAAATTGGCTGTTACCCGGATCGACGCGTTCTGGCGAAAAGGCAAGAAAGAAATCCTTGTCCAGACTCAGCCCGGTATCTTTAAGCATTGGGAGCACCACTTCATCCGTGGTACCGGGATAAGTGGTGGACTCCAACACTACCAACTGCGGTGAATGAAGATGTGCCTTCACCTGCTCGGCCGCTGCCAGGATATAGGAGATGTCCGGCTCTTTCGTTTTTCTTAGAGGGGTTGGAACACAAATGATGACGGCGTCCGTTTCGGAAAGAAGAGAGAAATCACGCGTGGCTTTGAGCTTGCCTTGTTCAACCAGACTCTTGATGGTTCCAGTAGCGACGTCCGGAATATAAGATCGACCGCTGTTGATCGTAGCGACTCGCGATTCGTCCAAATCGAACCCAATCGCCTTCAGCCCCGCGCCAGCAAATTCGGCGGCGAGTGGAAGGCCAACGTACCCGAGACCAATCACGCCCACAACGGCGCGCCGTTCGGTTAGTTTGTTCAACAGATCATTGCTCATTAACGTTATGACTCCATTGTTGTTGTCATCCAACATTCATCGAAAACAAACATTTCACCTCTCACACCTGGTCCCCATAATAGTAATATACGCATTAAGGTTTAAAGTTCAGAACTCAAAGTTCAAGTTTTGGCCTTGGTCGTTCCGGCTTCAACCTGGCATCGGCAAAGCTTAAAGGCCAGGATGCAATCAAGTTATCCGCAGATGACACAGATTTACCCAGAGCTGAAACAATGAACTTATAAACCTGTCCCAAAGCCTCATATCGTAGTCAAAAGTTCGTCCCTGCTTACAGAAGCCGTGCCCACTTTCGCAACTACCACCCCCGCGCCGTGATTTGCGAGTACAGCTGCTTCCTCAAGCGATGCTCCGCTCGCTAGCGCGAGCGCCAAGGTCGCTATGACCGTGTCTCCCGCTCCGGTCACGTCGTAAACTTCGCGAGCGACGGTTGGTATGTGAGTAACCGATGCGCCATCTTTAT
>DATFRK010000466.1:0-8694 GCA_035263325.1 Pyrinomonadaceae bacterium
CGTCAGTGTACCGGTCTTGTCGGAGCAGATTCGTGACACTGAGCCGAGCGTCTCGACGGCAGGCAGCCGCCGGATGATGGCGCGGCGCTGGGCCATGCGCTGCACGCCAATGGCCAGAGTGACCGTGATCAGCGTCGGGAGCCCTTCCGGGATCGTTGATACAGCAATGCCGACGATCGCCGCGAAGAGCTCCCCAAAGTCCATCCTCATCACCCACTTGCCATAGGCGAAGATCAGAACGGTGACGACGGCGATGACCGCGGTGATGGCGTAGCCGAATTTTTTGATTTGGCGCAGGAGAGGCGTTTCGAGCGCGCTGACCTCGGCGAGTAACTGGTTGATGCGTCCGAGTTCAGTCTCGCTCCCGGTCGCCACTACCACGCCGGTTGCGCGTCCGGAGACAACCATGGTGCCGGCAAACGCGATGCTTTCACGATCGCCAACGGTTGCGTTGACAGGCACAGCGTCGACAGTCTTTTCTGCCGGCACGGATTCGCCGGTGAGGGCGGCCTCTTCGGTCCTTAAGTTCTTCGCGTCGATGAGCCGCAGGTCGGCAGGAATCTTGTCGCCGGATTCGAGCAGCACGACGTCACCGGGCACGAGCTGTTCCGCGGGAATCATGCGAGCTTCACCGCCGCGCATGGTCCGCGCCTCAGGGGAGAGCATGTTGCGAATCGAGTCGAGCGCCTTCTCGGCTTTACCTTCTTGAATGAATCCGAGCAAGGCGTTGAGAAGGACCACCGCCAGGATGATCCCAGCGTCGATCCACACGTTCATCATCAGCTTGGTGAAGCCGGCGGCGAGCAGCACATAGACAAGGACGTTGTTGAAGTGGGAGAAGAATCTGGCGAGGGTGCTGCGCTTCTTACCTTCCGGCAAGCGGTTTGGGCCGTATTTCTGGAGCCGATCCGAGGCCTCCGACAGACTGAGACCTTTCTCCGAATCGGTAACAAGTCGCTCGACGACCTCACCGTGAGGCAGAGCGTGCCAGGCACTCATATCGCTGACCGTGTTCGCTGCTGTACTCATGTTACGACGCCGGTCTGGCTTGTTTTCCAATCAGCCGAAGCACTTGCCTGGCCGGGGGGTCACTTTCGCTCTTGCTCTCGCACCTTCCTCAGGAACAACTCTCGACTCATTCCTTTTGTCTCCACCGCTGCGGGATCGTCCGCTCTGCCATGCGATCTAACACCTGCGCTGTCTTCAATGTCGAACATTCCTTCGGGTCCGCCAAATAGGAAGAACACGCCCGGCACCGCTTTCTCCCGCATAAGGAACAGAGTATACGCGCGTCCAATACGAGGTTGATCGAAGTATGGGGTGAGTTGCTCAGCACTGGTGCCGTCTTCGAAAACAATGCGGCCGCCAGGAAGAGTAACGACTGTTTCTGATTGTTTGATATCTCCCTTTATCAACTCCTCAACGGCGACCTGATAGTCTGTAAAGATCACTCTACTATCAGGAATGCGCGCATCGAGCTTTTTCGTGAAACGGCCAACGATTACGGCGGCGCTGTCTTTGGTTAGAGTTTCAAGACTCAACAGCAAGTCCCAATGAGGATCGTATTCCCCAACGTAATGGCCTTTTAGCTTCGCCACTTCCCGCAGGCCTCCCCGCCGGAAGGCTTCTCGCAACGCGATCGCGTCCTGGGTGGCCTGATTTTGCCCGGCTGGGTTTTGCGGTTGTGAAGCACTGCCGGAGAAGGCGAGCATCGCTACAGACAGCAAACAGATGATCGCCCCAATGAAAGTGCGTTTCATCGATGGGTGGTTTGTCATGTTGCTCCTTACTTGAGCAGTGAGAATGACTGTTCGCGCAACGCGTTGAATCCGTCTCGTGACTTAATCGCCGAGCTATTTTCCGTCTCGTTATGGCCGAACTCGTGGGAGGTGTTGAACGCTGCAATTATGCCAGTTCCGTTCAAGGGGTTGAATTCGAGGAAAGCCCGGAAGCCAGCCTGACTGCCCGTGTGGCCGATAAAAGTGACCGACCCTGACGAACCATTCCGTGGCGCCAGGAAAAACGAAAGACCCATAGATTCTGGCCGCTCCGCAGTTGCACTCATTACAACTACCGGCCGCCACATCTCCTCCAACGTGGCACGCGCTAGAAGCGGACGCGTAGCCGGCGAATTCCTGCCCGTCAAGAATGCAACCCAACGAACCAGATCGCCGAGCGGCGCGTTGAGCCCGCCGTTCGGGGTGGTTATCCCGGTATCAAACTCCCGCCCATTCGCTTTGATAGTTTCTTTCCCGCTGGTATCGACAAACACCGAGTAGTTATTCGAGCGGTCCTTCGCCAAAGAAGTTGGCGTGAGGTTGAAGTAGGTATGCGTCATGCCCAGGGGGATCAGTATGTTTCGCTGAACATAGGTTTGATATGGCAATCCCGACACTTTTTCGATCACGCGGGCCAGGTAAATGAAGGCCGGGTTTGAGTAGCTGAACTTACTACCAGGCTTAAAGCCCAATTCCTGATAAGGCATCATCGCGACGAGCTGGGCCCACTCAGTCGGTTCAAACGGTTGCCAGGGTTTATCGTCCTCCCGGTAAGGCCAGGTTGGTCCCTGGAAGCCGGCACTGTGCGACAAGAGTTGCTTCAAGGTAACTTGTGAGACTGGTCCATAGTCGCTGTGAATGCGATTCAGCTCCGGCACGTACTTAGTGATTGAGTCGTCGAGAGAGATCCGATGTTGGTCTCTGAGTTGCATCACCGCTACCGCAGTGAGTGTTTTGGTGATCGAGCCCCAATGAAAGATCGTGTTTTGGTCCACCGCCTGATTCACTTCGCGATCAGCCGTACCCACTCCATGCCATTCTCTCGCCTGCCCGTCTTTCACCAGGACGTAAGCGGCGCCCACAATTGAATCGTCGTGCACATACTTATCGAAGGCGCCCTGAAACTCCTGGCTGTCCGAAGGTCGGCTTATCGCATGGTCCTTTGCAGAACCCGCGCTGAGTTGTACTAAAGACACGAACGCTATGACCGTAACAAGCATCATGGCCACACGGCGCGAAGCTTCCAAGGTTCTTTGTTTTCTGATCATATCTCGGTCTAAGGTCACCTGATCTTGCGCCACCCTAAGGGTGAGGTGGGAAGGCTGTCAACTGAATTGCAATTCTTGACTCTTGCTAAGCACAAATTTTTGCACGTACTCATTGTTTGTGCGTGCGCTTTCGTAAGGCTTAGAACAAAGTTTTGGAGTTGCTTAGCAAGTGCCTCTGAGTCGATAATAGCCCGCCCAGTACCCATTAAGGAGCTCCCCTCGATGCCCGATGCGTGTACCCGTGCCGTAACAACCCGCGCCTCACTCCTGGTTAGGAAATTCTCTTCGAGTAGCAGAGCAAGGTCGTGGAGATCCAGTTTTGCGGCGGGCTTCGTTTGACTTGAACCGAGTGCTTAAGGTCACCAGCAACTGCTAGGCGCGACTGGACCATGACGAAGCTTGGCTCTACCAAAATCTGAAACCAGATACCAGAACATGACTCCCGACCGTTACAAGAGGATCGCCCGAATCTTCGATGCAGCGTTGAAGGTTACTCCAGCGGAAAGAGTCGAGTTCCTTGCTGAAGCGTGTGCCGGCGATGACTCATTGCGCCAGGAAGTCCAATTACTGATCGCGTCTCATGAACGATCAGGTGAGTTCATCGACACGCCTGCCTACCAGGCGGCGGAAAAACTCGTTACCTCTTACCACCCGTTCAAAGCCGGCCAAATGATTGCGCACTACCTAATTCGCTCGCAACTAGGCGAAGGCGGGATGGGCCAGGTTTACCTCGCTGAGGACACGACACTCAAGCGCAAGGTGGCTTTGAAAGTACTTGCTCCGTTTGACCACGATGACCGGGAAGCACGAAAGCGGTTGCTTCGTGAAGCCCGCGCGGCCGCCTCGCTTGACCATCCCAACATCTGCGCTATTTATGAAGTCGGCGAACAGCATGACGGTGGCTACATTGCCATGCAGTACGTCGAAGGCGAGACCCTGGCTGAGCGGTTGTGTCGCCAACCAATACCGCTTGAAGAGGTACTCCAGATCGCTACCCAGGTTGCCGCCGCCCTCATTGCCGCGCATGAGCACAACGTAATTCATCGTGATATCAAACCGGCGAACCTAATGATCACAACTCGGGGCGACGTGAAGGTCCTGGATTTCGGACTAGCTAAAGCAGTGCCTACGAGCGGTCAACCGGCAGACACCACCAAGATTTTGCTGACGCAACCCGGAGCGATCGTCGGCACTGTTCCCTATATGTCTCCCGAACAACTTCGCGGCGATCATCTTGACGTGCGCACGGACATCTTCAGTTTCGGGGCAACGCTTTACGAAATGCTTAAGGGAAAGCCGCCGTTTGCCCGGCACTCAGTTCCGGAAACAATGGCCGCGATTCTTGAACATGAGCCTGAACCTGTGATGGTGGCCGACTTTGAGCCAATTGTCAGCAAGTGCCTGGCGAAGGACAGGCGGCAGCGCTATCAAACCGCAGCTGAGTTGCTCACAGATCTGCAGGACCTACATCACAGGCTCGGTGACTCAGGTAAATCGGAACGACGCACCGAATTGATGACAAAGCCAACGCCGCCACCCCACGTCAGTTTACTAACTGACTTGGCTGCGCGCTGGAGGATCGTCTTATTCGGCGCAATAGCTATCTTTGGCCTGGCCCTGGGGCTCTATGTGTATGCGACCCGCGACCATCAACTCCCGGCGATCGATTCACTTGCTGTCCTACCGTTCCAAAATCAAAGTGGCAATCCAAACATAGAATACCTCTCAGACGGAATTTCAGAGGCCCTAATCAATAGTCTCACCGAGCTGCGTCAATTGCGGGTTATCGCCCGCACCACGACCTTCCGTTACAAAGGCAAAGACATTGATCCGCTGCAGATCGGCCGCGACCTGAAGGTGCGATCGGTCTTGACTGGCAGCGTACGACAGGCCGGCGACAATTTGGCTATTCAGGTGGATCTGGTTGACGCCGCTACGGGTAGCGAACTTTGGGGACATGAGTACGAACGTAAGGCGTCGGATTTGCTTTCAGTAAAGCAGGCCATTGCGCGCGAAGTTTCCGATACGCTGAGACTACGTCTATCGGGTGACGAGCAGAAACAACTGACAAAGCGCGACACCACCAGTGGCGAAAGCTTCCAGTTCTATTTGCAGGGTCGCTATTACTGGAACAAAAGGACGCCCGATTCGCTAAAGAAAGCGATCGAGGAATTTCAGGAGGCCATTGATCGCGATCCGAGCTTTGCGCTCGGTTATGTCGGACTGGCCGATGCCTACGTGTCGCAGGAACACTACAGCGGCATGGCTTCAAAAGAAACGCTGCCGAGGGCCCGAGCAGCTGTGGATCGCGCGCTGGCTATCGACAATTCACTTGCTGAAGCCCACACCACTTCCGCGGCTATATACCAGCGAGAATGGCGTTGGGCCGAGACTCAAGACGAACTCAAGCGGGCCATCAGCTTGAATCCTAATTATCCGACGGCGCATCACTTCTACGCCTATTACTTGTATATCAGACGACAATTCGACGACGCGGCGCGAGAGATTAGCAGAGCACATGAACTCGACCCTCTATCACCCGTGATCAGCGAGAATCTCTCGATGGTCGAATTGTTGAAGGGCAATGTCGATTCGGCAATTGAACAGGGAGAGAAAACAATCGCCCTCGATCCAAAGTTTGCTGATGCCCATTACGTGCTGGCTTTTGCTTACCTCAAACGTGGACGGGCACCGGAGGCAACGGCGGAGTTTCAGAAAGCGGTAGAGTTATCAAACCGGGCCGCCACCTACCTTGGCAATTTGGGATATTGCTACGCCCTGACCGACAGGCGCGCCGAGGCCCTCGCCATCGCTAAGGAGTTGGAAGAGAAATTTTCGCACGACGAAGCCAGCGGATTATTTGTCGCGGCGGTTTACGCCGGTCTCGGGGACAAGGATAAAGCTTTCACCTGGCTCAATAAGGACTTTCAGCAACACAGTGGACAATTGCCCACCGTTGCCTGGCGTCCCCTTTTCGAATCGCTGCACAGCGACCATCGTTATACAGAACTCGTTAAGAGCATGGGCCTCTAAGTGGCCGTCGACTTTACCCGAGCCGCCCGAGTGAAACTTTCAATAACTTTCAGCTTGTTTATTTTTAGGCCGGTACTGAAATTGAGGAAGGGTTAAAGGTCAATAATTACGAAACAAATTTGGAGCGGGCGACGAGGCTCGAACTCGCAACTTTCAGCTTGGGAAGCTGACACTCTACCATTGAGTTACGCCCGCTCATCTCAGGAAAGACGAAAGATAATTAAGACTTCCCTCACCTGTCAACAACCTTTGGCCTGCGACCTTTGGAGTGAAACTTTGGCCTGCGGCTCTCCTAAGCTCGCACTACAAAACGTTAGTCGAGGTAATGGCTAACAAGATCACTCCAACGCCCTTGCGACCTCAAAATCGATTCCACCACTTCCCGGATAGCGCCACTGCCGCCAACGGCCTTCGTCACGTAGTGCGCCACCGATCGTGTTTCGGGCGCTGCGTCCCCCACCGCAACCCCAAAACCAACTCGCTTTATCAAAGGGATGTCCGTGAGATCGTCGCCCACATACGCGACCTGCGATTCAATCAGCCCCGCCTTCGCCAAGATCTCTTCAAAGGCTTTTATTTTGTCGTCACAACCTTGGTAGAGAAACTCCATCCCCAACGCGCGCGCGCGCAACTCAACCGCTTTCGACGCGCGTCCTGATATGATTCCCGACTGCAAACCCGCCTGGTGCAAAAGCTTTAACCCAAGACCGTCGCGCGCATTGAACGATTTTTGTTCATCACCACCGTCCAGCAGCCAAATCCGCCCGTCAGTAAGCACGCCATCACAGTCCATCAAGAGCAGCTTGATGCGGGCGGCCCTTCTTTCAAGTTCGGCGGAGGCCTGCATGGCAGTTTTACCTGACTTCGAACAACTCGATGCCGGAAAGTTTCAAGCCTTGTGGTGTGCGTGAAAGCAAGAAGACCGCAGTGCCGGATCGTTCCTGGCCCAACTGTTTAGCACGCACCGCAACGTCGGCCGCCAGCAGATTTGGTTCGAGTTGCTCCGTGCGCAGCACTGTCGTTTCCCAAATCTCCGGCTGGGTGCCGACAATGCCGTTGATGAATCTAACCAGCTCGCCGGGTACGATACGCGATTCCAGTTCGGTCTTCTTTCCGGTCATCACCGCCTGTGACAACTGGGCGATGAAAGCTTTTGCAGATTCGTCGATCGGCGGGGCACTGTTAGCAGCGGCTTCAGCTTTTATTCGCGCTGCGCGCGCCGCTACTGATGAGGGATAGTCGCCACCCGCGCGTACGGCATCATTAAACCGTTTGGCTGCCTCTGCTGCCTGACCGCGTTTGAGACTGATCTCACCAAGTCCGAGATTGGCCCAGGCGATCGATGCGGTGGTTGGGAGCGGATCGTCAAGTACTGCACGAAAAACTTTTTCCGCCTCGTCGACCTTGTTTTGACCCAGCAGCGCACGGCCCAGAAAGATCCTGGCTTCCAACATCCGCGGTGCTCCGCCGAGTATCTCGCGCGCGACTGCTTCCGCCTTAACGAAGTCCTGGGCTCCTAATTGGAGGGAGACGTCTGCCAGCGCTTCAGTGAGATCGCGAGTCCGCGGCACACTGTCGTTACTATAGTCTATCTGCGGATAGAGCTTGTCAGGATCAACCTCAACCCGAACAATACGAGCCGTCGTTTTGAAGACCGCCTCGCCAAAATTCTTCGCCGGCACAGTTGCCTGGGCCAAGACCTGCTCTCCTCTATCTGTCGTGCCCACCACACTCACCGACACATCTGTCGAGCCAAGATTTCGTAAGGCGGAAACCCACTCGCCGCCACGTTGTTGGGGCAAACCAATCAGCAAGTCCGTGTCGACCACTTGATCCAGTTGGTTAGCCAGCAGCTGCTTCAGGGTGTCGCCGCCACGTTCAACGATAGCGGCCCGAGTCGCCGCTAAGGTCAATCCGTTGGGATCATCTTTCTTAGCTTGCAGCAATTCTTTCAAAACACTCATAAACGCATCGCGACCCAGGGAACGGTCTACCAGACGCCAGAACATCGCGCCGCGATTGGGCACCGAACCGAAATAGACGCTATCTAATTCAGTCGCGACCGCGAGTGGACCATCGCGTCGCGCCACCGCGGAGTAGGCCAGGCGGTCGCGCAGCATCTCTGCCTGCGCTGCATCTTTGCCAAACTGTTTTTCCAACAGCAAGACGGCCATAAAACGAACCAGGCCGTCTCGAATGACTCCACCTCCCTCGCCATGAATGGGAGTGAGACTGCCGATCCAGAGTCGCGCCAGGGCCTCGGCGATCGACAGAGCAGTGGCTACATCGACCTTGGGTCGGCGCAGGGCGGCTTCATCAATGAGGATTGTGCCCGCACCACTAAACCCCGCACCCCTTCGAACGGAAACGAGGCGCAGGGGAACGTCCGGAGCTGGTCCAAGTGCGGTCGCGTAATAAGTTCGACCAGCGGCGGCGTAAGCTATCAAGTTCTCAGCCTGCTTCTTTTCTTCGGCCGAGGCGCCCTTGACCACAAATGCAGTGATGCCTTTTCCTTCGCCGCTACCCTCGATGCGATCCCAATCGCCCTGGACCAGAAACGGCTCACCGTTCAATGTTTGTTCGAAAGAACTCGAACCGGCAGCGCCTGTTTTCTC
>DATFRK010000467.1:0-10892 GCA_035263325.1 Pyrinomonadaceae bacterium
ACCGAATAAGACATCACCCCGTAGAGCCCGATGATTGCCAGCAACAACGCCAAGCCCCCAAACATGCTCGTCACTAAAGCTGCGGTGTGCTCCTGTGCCGATGCGCCTTGCACTTGCTCTTCAAGCGTGCGTACGTTGAAAAGGGGAATGCTCTGGTCGAGAGCGGCTAGTTCGTTACGGATGGCCGGCACCAACGATCTGGGGTCGCTATCAATGCGCACCACCAGGTTCATCTCCGGCCTGTAAGCCATAAAGAATGGCTCATAGAGTGTCAGCAGAGGGTCTTCTCGCAAGTTCCGGTACTTGCCGTCGCGGGCGACGCCCACCACCTCATAAAACGGATCGGAATCTCCAAAGCGGAATCGTTTACCAATCGGATCCTCGTGAGGAAAGATCTTCCGGGCCATGGTTTCGTTAATCACCACCACCGACGGCGCACCTTTCCTATCCTGCGTGGTGAAGTCGCGACCTCGAGTAAGTGCCATGTTCATGGTGGCGAAATACTCTGGACCGACCCGGTTGTATTCAACTGAGAAGTTCTCAGTACCAACTGGTTGACCTTCGATCTGGATTACGTCTTCGATTCTCCCACCGCCAGGGTTCGGACTTACCGTTGCAGCCAGGCTGGCTGCGCGCACCGTTGGCAGGGCGCGAACGCGATCGAGGAAGGTACGGTAAAACTCTAAGCCCCTGGCCCGGTCGTACCCTTGTAGGCTGGGATCAACAGAGACGATAAGGGTGTGCTCAGGCCGGAAGCCGACGTCCACCTTCTGCAATTGACGCAGACTTCTTACGAACAACCCTGCACCGACAAGCACTACCACTGAAACTGCGACTTGCAGAACCACCAGCAGATCCCTAAAGACAAATCGTCGCTCACCACGCCAGGACGGCACTTCGTCTTTTAACGCCGGGGTGTAATCAAACTTTGATGACTGCAGTGCGGGTACTAAACCAAAAAGCAGACCGGTCACTACGGAAGCGAGCAACGCAAAGAGGAGGACGCGCGCATTTAATCCACTTTGAATGGTGAGTGGCAGAAACTCGTCGCGCGGTTTTATCAACAACCAGAAGCGATCAGCCCATAGGGCCACTACCAATCCAGCAGCGCCGCCAAGCAAGGCCAGGAGGATGGATTCGGTCAACAGCTGACGAACCAGGCGTTGGCGCGTCGCACCAAGCGCTAGCCGGACGGCGATCTCCTTGCGTCTGGCTCCCGCTCGTACCAGCAACAGGTTTGCGACGTTGGCGCAGGCGATAAGGAGCACCAGTCCAACGGCGGTCATCAAAACCAGCAGCGGTTTGTTGAAGTCGGAGACCAGGAACGCTTCTCCTTTTCCTCCCGGCACGGCCATCAACTTTTCAACCGCCGTTCGACCATTCGCTTCGGCGATCTGGTTTGCCAGGGCTTGGAGCGACAGGGTGGCCTGTGCGGGTGTGACACTTGGTTTCAGACGGCCCATCACATCAAGCCAGATCAAAGTGCGCTTGCTGAGAGTGTCTGGTGGATCATCGGGAACTGCCTGGTTGTGCATCATCATCGGCAACCAGAGCTCAGAAGAGAAACCACGCACTGTGCCGGTGAAGCTCTGCGGCGCGACTCCGATAATGTTGAATTGATGTCGATTGATTTCAATGCTCTTACCGATGGCGTCAGCGTTGCCACCAAACCGACGCTGCCACAGGCTATAACTGATGACGACAACTGGATGCGCCCCCGGCGTTTGGTCATCTGCGGTTGAAAGCAATCGCCCCTGGGCTGGCTCGATGCCCAACATCGCAAAGTAGTTACCGCTGGCGAGTGTGCCGTAGATGCGTTCGGCAGTGCCGTTACCACCGCTAAGGTTGAGTGGAGTTTGATAGTAGGCAATGAGGTCGGAGCAAACTTGATTGAGTTGAGCGTAATCGCGAAAAGCCGGGTAGGAAAAGTTTGCGTTGACCTGCCCGTTCGGTCGTAACGTTTGCAATTTAACCAGTTGCTCCGGCTGCCTGACCGGCAAACTCCGAAACATGATGGCATCGAGCATGCTGAAAATGGCGGTGTTAGCCCCAATGCCGAGTGCCAGGGTGATGACGGCGACAAGGGTGAAGCCAGGACGTTTCAAGAGGCCACGAATGGCAAAGCGGAGATCATTGAGAGTTTGCATGGCTTTTGGCTTCTGGGATTTTTGAATTTTGATTTTTGATTTCGTGTTTGGTGATTTGTCCTTTGTTCTTCGTGCTTTGTACTTAGTGCTTTGCGCCTTGTTCTTCGTCCCTTACGTCGACATCAACTCCAGAGACAAACAGTCAGTACCATCTCGCGGTAGCGGATTGGCCGCTGAGTATTCTCGATTGCCGATTGTTGATTCTTTAGCGTCCGTCTGACGAGAGGAGCAATCAAAAATCGGCAATCAAAAATCAAAAATGTCATCTATTCGTACCTCAGCGCCACCAATGGGTCGACCCTCGCTGCCCGTCGGGCGGGCAAATAACAAGCCAACAGGGAGACGAAGGTCAATAACAAGGCGACCGAAACAAAGGTAAATGGGTCGTAAACCTTGACTTGATATAGCTGCGATTCAAGTAAACGAGTCGTCGCAAACGCCACCGCCAGACCGAGGACCAAGCCCACAGTTGTTAACGAGAGCCCGCGCCAGAGGATCAGTCGGAGGACAGTGGAATGCGGCGCTCCCAACGCCAGGCGAATACCAATCTCGTGGGTGCGACGACCCACCATCCACGACATGACGCCGTACAGTCCGATGCTGGCTAACATGAGCGCCAACAGACCGAAGATTGCGATGAGCGTGGAAGCCAATCGAGTGGCTGCCAGCGTGTTGCTGATCTGAGCCGACATCGGCCCAATCTCCATAACTGGCAGAGTTTGATCGAGGCTGAGGAAATCTCGGCGCACTGCCGGAATCAAACCGGACGCTTCGCTGCGGCTGCGCACTACGAACGTCGTGTAGCTGTCGTAATCACTCTGCAGCGCGGGCAGATCAACATGTGGTAACGGATCCTCGGTGAGGTCGTGATATTTAATGTCGCGAGCAACACCGATAATCTCGACTGGCGCGCCGCCCCTTGTCTTAAGACTCAACTGCCGGCCCACAACATTCTCTTCGCCGAAGAGTCGCCGAGCTAACGCCTGGCTGATAACGACCACCGGCGTCGTGCCTTGACGGTCCTGTTCCGTAAAATCACGGCCGTGGACCATCGCAATGCCCATGGTTTCGTGATAGTGCGGACCAACAACATTTGCATCGAAGGCCATTTGTTCAGATGGCAACGGTTCGCGACCGGGCACAAAGATGCTCTTCATGTAACGGCTGCCACCCAACGGCAACACCGAGCCATAACTCACGGACTCAACTCCAGGGAGCCTGGTTAGTCGTTCGTAAAGTTCTTGTTGGACCGCCCGGCCTTTTACCTCGTCATACCGCTTCTCATCCAGCTCCAAGGGGGCCAGTAGTAGCGTCTCGGTTTGATAACCGGGATCGATCGCCAGCAGATTGCGTAAGCTCTTGACACAAAGGCCCGCGCCAATTAACACGACGATAGCCAACGCGAGTTGAGTGACGACGATCAGACTGCGGAAATTGAAACGTCGATCGCGCAGCTGCAAACCCGTGCTCTCATCTTTCAGTGCCGGCAGCAAATTAGCGCGCGAGCTTTGCCAGGCTGGAACCAAGCCAAAAACAATGCCCGCAATGGTGGTAGTTGCGAGAGTAAAGAGCAGCACGCGAAGATCGATACTCTTACCCATCAGTGCCTGGGCCAATTCGAGTCGTGATTGACTCTTCACCAGCAACGCTACCAACCAGGGCGCAAGCAGAAGAGCCAGAGCGCCACCAACTGACGCCAACAGCATGCTTTCCGTCAGCAGTTGTCTAACGAGTCGCCAGCCGCTCGCGCCTAGCGAGAGTCTGATGGCCATCTCTTTTCTACGTGCCACGCCACGCGCCAACAACAATCCCGCTACGTTGGCACAGGCAATCAGCAGTACCAACCCAACCACCGCCATCAAAAGTTTTAACGGACCAGCGAAACGTTTCCGTAAAAGCGAAATTCCCTTGCCGGCCGGCTCAAACTTAATATGCTGTTCGCTAAACGGCAGGCCCTTGGTAATGGTGCCTGCCGGCGTATTTGCTTCCTTGACTTGCTGGTACACCAAATCCATTCCCGACTCAGCCTGTGCGTGGCCCACACCGGTCTTTACCCGACCAAGCAGTTGCAGGAGAGCACCTTTGCGCTGCTCGATAAACTTGGACTGGGTCAACTGTGGATGCATCAACACTGGCGCCCAGATCTCAGTCGGCTGCTCGAGAACCATCCCTTTGAAGGTTGGCGGCACAACTCCGATTATCGTCAGGGGAATATCGTTGAGCGTGATCTTCCGACCCAATGGATCGGAACCAACGCCCAGGTATTTGTTGATGAAGCTCTCGGTGACGACTGCAACTGGCTGGGTACCCGGGTTTCGATCCTCTTCTGGCAGGAAGAATCGTCCGTGTGCGGGTGTCAGGCCCAACACGTCAAAATAATTTGCTGAGACCAACTCGCTGTTGACGCGTTCAATTCCATTGCTGGTCTTGAACTCCAATTCTTGCCTGGTGAACGCTAGTAGCCCGGAGAGAACTTGATTCTGGGACCGGTAGTCGGCGAAATTTGGATAAGAGAAAGCGTTGCTGACAAAGTGGGGGTTGACGCTGACGGAAGTGATGGCGACTAGTTCGTCAGGTTTCTCCACGGGTAGCGATCTGATCAGCAGTTTGTCGGTCACACTAAAGATCGCCGTATTGGCTCCGATTCCCAGCGCCAGCGTGATGATCGCGATAGCGGTGAAACCTGGATGCTTCAGCAAGCCACGGATAGCGAATTGGAGGTCTTTCAGGAGCATGGTCTTGGGTCTTGGGCCTTAGGTCTTTGGTCTTTTGCTTTCTAAATAGGTCCTATAGGTCGCATAGGTCCTATTCTTCACACCAATCAAAAATCAAAACTCAAAACTCAAAAATCTCTTCACTCGCAGCGCAATGCCGTCATCGGATCAACCTTGGTGGCGCGACGCGCTGGAATGATGCAAGCCAGAAAAGCCACTACCAGCAAGAGCACCGCCGCCGCCACAAAAGTGAACGGGTCTTTGGCAGTTACCCCAAACAACAAACCAGCGATGACTCTTGTGAATGCGAAGGCTCCCAACAAACCAATCGCTAATCCCACCACCACCAGCAGCAACCCTTGTTTCACGATCATTCCCAGGACGTCCTTGGTCTGCGCTCCCAGTGCCAGGCGGATACCGATTTCCCCAGTTCTTTGGGCCACCGAATAACTCATCACACCGTACAAACCTACAATGGTCAGAGCTAAGGCGACACCGGCAAAGATCGTCAACAAGGTTGTATTGAAACGAGGAGCGGCAACCGACGACCTCAAGTACTCGTCCATCGTCTTCACTGCAAACACCGGCAGATCCTTGTCGAAGCCGGCGACTTCTTTGGTTACTGCCGAAAGCACGCTCTTCGGATCGACACTCGTTTTGACGACACCGACCATCTGCGTGAAGGGCACCTGAGTTTGCGGGAGGTAGTAAGCAGGCTTGGCCTCTACATTCAGCGCGCGATTCCTGACGTCGCCCACGACTCCAATGATTTCGCGCATCGTCGACTTATCGTCGTCATAGGTCGAGAGACCCGGTTGGATTCGCTTGCCCAGTGGTTCTTCGTTTGGGAAGTACTGCCGCGCGAACGTATCAGTCACAATGATCACGGGCGTTGAGCTGTGCTGATCGCGGTCGTTAAAGTCGCGTCCTTTTATGAGGGGGATGCCCATGGAACGGAAATAGCCAACGTCCACGATAAAAACATCGCCAGATGGCTCATCCTTCTTCGGTACGGGCCGGCCTTCAATCTGAAAAGAAATGCCAAAGCGGTCGCCGCTCAGGGGAAGCGGTATTACGGAGCTAGCCGACTGCACGCCGGGTATTGTGGCCAATCGAGTATTCAAGTCGTGATAAAAACGCGCCTGCTTTTCCGAGTTGTACTTTGAATCGGGCAGGGCAAGATTGAAGGTCAGAATGTTGTGTGGCTCTAGTCCCGAATTGACGTTCTGCAGTCGCCACAAACTTTTCATCAGCAGCCCGGCGCCGACCAATAGCACCACGGCGGTGGCTAATTCGATCACTACCAGCAAGCCGCGAATGCGATTTCTCCGAGCCCCTTCACCTGAACCACGTCCTTCCTTCAGCGAGTCAGTAAGTTCGGTACGAGAAGAATGGATCGCCGGTACGAGTCCGAAAACCACGCCCGTAAGCACTGAGATGCCAAAGGTAAACGCCAGCACGCGCCAATCAAGGCCCACGTGCTGAGCCCTGGGAAGATCTTCCTTGCCGAGGGCCATCAGCAAATCGGACCACCAAACGGCAAGCAAGAGTCCGACCGCACCGCCTGTTAGCGAGAGCAAGACACTCTCTGTCAGCAGTTGCCGCACTACCCTAAAGCGACTGGCCCCGAGGGCGGTGCGAATGGCCATCTCTTTGTGTCGCGTCATGGCGCGGGCAAGCAAAAGATTGGCGACGTTGGCGCAAGCAATCAGTAGCACGCAGGCAACGGCGGCGAGCAGGATGAGCAATACGGGCCGCGTATCACCGACAAGCGCGACCAGCGCTGACTCCACAAAGATGCCGCTGTGGGCGTTGGTGTCGGGATACTGGTCGCGCAGTCGCGCGGCAATCGTGTTTGCTTCAGCCTGCGCCTGTTCCTTTGTCACGCCTGGTTTCAAACGCGCGGTGATACCAAGGAAATGCGCCCCGCGTTGGCCCGTCATCGGCGACGTACCGGACGCGTCTGATGCGATGGTGGTCCACAACTCAACCGGCTCGTTCTGAATGGGAAACTCGAACGACTGGGGCATGACGCCCACGACGGTGTACTGCTGACCATCAAGGGTGATCTGTTGATTGACGATGTTCGGGTCGCCGCTGAAAAATCTTTGGAACAACGCCTGGCCCAGAACCACCACTCGTCCTCCAGCGCCAGGTTTCTCCTCATCGGCGACGAAAGTGCGTCCATAAACGGGCGCTACACCAAGCAAGGGAAAGAGATCCGCGGTAACCACCGCACCCTGAAGTCGGGCCGGCTCGCCGTGGCCCGTCAGGATAAAATCGCTGGTGTGGTAACTCGCTACTTTCTCGAACACACGATTTTGCTCGCGCAGATCAAAAAAGTTCGGATAGGAGTATGAGCCACGTGTCTGGCCGCGTTGCAGGTCAGTCTCAAAAATTGACATCACCTGATCGGAATTTGGGAAAGGAAGAGGTCGCAAAAGGACCGCGTTGACGACACTGAAGATTGCCGTGTTTGCGCCAATCCCCAGGGCGAGAGCGATCGTAGCCACGATACTTACTCCCGGCGATTTCAACAGCATGCGTAGGCCAAAGCGAACGTCTTGTAAGAAAGTTTCCATGAGTTCAATTCCCTAATTTAAGAGGCCGAGGAGCATCTTCTTTTCTGAATGTCGTGCCTAATTATTTGAATCCCATTACCGAGATCTGAGATCTCAGATATGGGATCGAAACTCGAGCTGAACCCCTCGCGGCGACTGGCCCAAAAACTGCGAAAAACCTAAGTTTTTTGCTGCAACAGGTTGAGCAAATGTCACTCAGCACTCGAATCGAAATGCAGCGGATCAGTAACTAACAAGATCCCTAGCAAACCAAGTGCAACGACCTTAAGGATTTTCGATTTTTTGCTGGCCTATTTTTTAACGGGCTAGAAAGGATCTGTTTAATGATTGGGCCGGCATTGAAAAGGCGTTCACCGCAAGCGTCTCAATGCCTGTTTTGGAACAGGCAAATAACAAAATGAAACTCGCAACGCCGCTGTTAGCGCAACCAAACAGTGAGGCAATGGGTTTCGGCTTCGCCGCCGGTTGTGAGGCGACGAAGCCGAAGAGAATGTGGCTCGCCAAAACTCTACTCGTAGCGCAACGCTACCAGTGGATCTACTTTCGTAGCTCGGCGCGCCGGTATGTAACAAGCAATCAATGCTACCAACAGCAAACCAAGCGCAACCAGCGAAAACGTCATGGCGTCAGTGGGCTTAACTTCGAACAACAGTGTCGAGATATATCTAGTCAAAGCGTAGGACCCGGCGAGCCCAAGGGCCACTCCGATCACCGCCAGCACCATACCTTTTCCTACCACCAATCGCAGGACATTGCCCGATCGTGCCCCCAACGCCATGCGCACGCCGATATCTCGAGTGCTTTGTGTAACCGAGTAAGACATCACCCCGTAAATTCCAATTGCCGAGAGCAGTGCCGCCAACGCCGCGAACGCAGCCAGCAAGAACGTGGTGAATCGCCACGGCGCGACGAGATCGGAAACGATCGCCTCGTATAACTTGAAAGTATGAATCGGTTGGTCCTTGTCCACCGCGGCGACCTGGGCGCGGATTGGGCCAACCAGTCTCATAGGATCGCCCGCGTCCGTTTGCACCACTAAAGTCATCGAATGCCAGTTGACCTGGTGGTAGGAGAAGTAGATATGCGGTACCGGATCTTTGTTAACTTCCCAATACCGGGCGCCACCGGCTATTCCCACGATCTCCCACGAGTTCTTCCAGAAATTCAGGTGCTTGCCGACTGGCTGTTCACCGGGGAAAACAGCCTGGGCGAGACTTTCATCGATAACGATCACTCGCGGCGCACTTCTAATGTCATGTTCATTGAAAAATCGGCCAGTGCGGAGTGGGATCGCCAGCGCCGCAAAGTAGTCGGGGCTTACTTGATTCATCTGGGCTGAGTGTCGCCGATCTGGCGGCTCATTCGGATGCTCGTCAACGCTGTAATCTGTGGAGGCGTTGAGACTGTTGATAAAGCCCGCGTGTTTGACACCCGGAATCGCCGTGATGCGTGGTAGAAGCTCATTATAGAACGCATCAACCTGCTCATCCTTTTCGAATCTGGATCCTGAGGGATCAATTTGAGCAGCCAACACTTTCTCAGGCTGGTAGCCGAGGTTGACGTGGACCAGGCGCCACAAACTCTTAATCATCAAACCGGCGCCCACCAGCGTAACCATTGCCAGGGTGATCTCGGTAACCACCAGTGCTGAACGAAACCGGCTGCGAGTGCCCACGGTTCGGGCGCCGTCTTTCAACTCTCTATTCAGATCGATGCGGGAGAGTTGCAACGCCGGCACAAAACCAAACAGGATGGTTGCCAAGACTGAGACGCCAAGCGTGAAGGCCAACGCAGTCGTATCGACGTGCACGGAAGCTACGTGCGAGTTTGCGTCGGCAAGGTACTCCGGTAACCCCGCGATGAGAAACTTCAAAGCCCACTGGGCAAACAACAATCCGCCGGCGCCTCCAAGCAGCGCGAGCAGCGCACTTTCCAGTAACAACTGTCGCACGATGCGAGAACGGCGCGCCCCAAGCGCCACCCGAACGGCTAACTCTCGACGCCGGACGGTGCCGCGAGCCAAAGTCAGATTAGCCATGTTTACGCACGAGATCAGCAACACAAAACCAACTGCCGAAAGCAACAACAGCAGCATGGGTCGCACTTCGCTGGTAAGCAGCGTTTGCGGTGGCACTAAACGTGGCTCAATGTCGGACTTTGGGTCGTTGATGAATGCCGTCACGACGCGGGTGGTATCGGCGGCGGCTTGTTCTGGCGTTACCCCAGGTTTGCGCCTGGCGATCAATTCCAGGTAGTTCGAGTGATTTTCATTCTGCTCGTCAACCGAAAATGCTAAGGGAGTCCACACGTCGGTCTTGCTGTAGAACCTGAAGTCGGCAGGCATCACACCAACTACCGCGTAAGACTCACCGTTGAGAGTGATACGGCGTCCAAGCACGTTGCGATCACTCGCAAATCGACGTTGCCATAGATCGTGGCTGATCACCACCACTCGATTTGTGCCTGGTCGATCTTCTTCTGCCAAAAAGCTGCGGCCGAGTTCTGGTTTCACGCCCAGCACTGAAAACAGGTTGTCGGAGACTTGAAAGCCCTGCAATCGTTCTGGCTCGCCCGCGTCTGTTAGATTCGCGGCCCAACCTTTGTTGCTAAGGGCGGCCACATCAGTGAAAGCATTGGTGCGCGACCTGAGATTGAGGTAAAGCGCAGGTGGGAACGGATATTTTGCTTCGTCTCCGCCTTTCATCGAAACGAGATAAGCCCCGGTCAATTCGTCGGCGTTTGCATAAGGAAGTGATTTCAACAGCACCGCGTTGACCATGGTGAAGATGGCGGTGTTGACACCGATGCCCAGGGCAAGGGTAAGGATTCCGAGGATGGTGAATCCTGGGTTCTTGAACAACATCCGCATCCCGTAGCGCACGTCTAACCAGAGTGAAGTCATGGCGGTTGCCTTTCAGGCTTTGGTCTTCGGTCTTCGGCCTTTGGTCGTAGCAGTTCGTAGTCAGTGGTCAGTCGTCATGGGTTCAGTGGGATGAGATTTCAGAGCTCAATGATCCACATTCGACTCTGACGCAAACAGTGCGGCAACAGGCATGCCAGCTAAGGCTGGAGTAGTTTGGCCAATTTCCGGCGGCCACGGCGAAGGGCAGAAGCTACGATCCCGATTGCGAAAATCGACAATCCCAAAAGCGCAAATCCAAGATGGTTAGTGGTTAGTGGTTAGTGGTTAGTGGTTAGTAGTTATAGGACCTATTCGACCTATCGGACCTATTCCGCCGTTAACTACTGACCACTAACTACTGACTACTGACAAAGAACAAACTACGTTTCTTCTATTCGTACCTCAGCGCCACCAAAGGATCGACTTTCGTGGCCCGACGTGCCGGTAAGAAAGATGCGAGCAAGGCCGTTGAGCCAAGTAGCAGCGCACTCATAATAAAAGTCGCCGGGTCAGTAGGCTTCACGCCAAACAACAAAGTGGCCAGCAG
>DATFRK010000468.1:0-8077 GCA_035263325.1 Pyrinomonadaceae bacterium
CTTGACGACATTCGTCTACTCTTCGAAAACGACACGAGGTTTTTGGAACAGTTCAGCTAAGCGCTTTGTTTTTTGTGCTTTGTACTTTGTTCTTGGTGCTGTGCACCGAACCGTAGTGAACAAAGTACGAAGCACCAAGTACAAAGAACAAAGTACAAAGACCGGCGTACACGGCAGAGCACATGTTCATCAGCTACAAATGGCTCAGTGAAATAACTCCGACTCGCCTCAATCCAGAGGAATTGCGCGAGCGATTGACGATGGTCGGTCTGGCCATCGATGCGGTGGAAACTCACAATAGCGACTCTGTGCTTGATGTTGAAGTGCCTTCCAACCGACCTGACTGCTTATCCCACGTCGGTATCGCCAGGGAAGTCTCCGTAATTGAGCACCTCAAGCTACAAATCCCGGGCGGAAAGAAACCTGCCACCGAGGGACAGACTGAAAAATTCACCTCCGTCAAAATAGAAGACGAAGTATTGTGCCCACGCTACGCTGCCAGGCTCGTCCGCGGCGTGAAGATTGGTCCATCACCGGCATGGCTCGTGGAACGCTTGGAGGCGATTGGGCAGCGCCCCATCAACAACGTTGCGGACATCACCAACTACGTTCTCCATGAACTTGGGCAACCGCTGCACGCTTTCGACTTTGACAAACTCGCGGGGCGCAGAATCGTTGTGCGCCGGGCGGCGGCCGGAGAGAAGTTGCGGACGCTTGACGGAGTCGATCGTTCTTTGACGACCGATATGCTCGTCATTGCCGACGCCGAGCGCCCGGTTGCCTTGGCTGGCATCATGGGCGGCGAAGACTCAGAGATTTCAAACAGCACCACCGACGTCTTGCTCGAGAGCGCCTATTTCAATCCTGACTCTATCAGGCGAACTGCCCGGGCACTGGGTATGGACACTGAGGCCTCGCGCAGATTTGAGCGGGGTGCGGATTGCGAGAACGTCTTGCGGGCCCAGGATCGTTGCCTTGAGCTCATTTGCGAACTAGCCGGTGGCGTCGCTACCGAAAACGCACTCGACGTTTATCCGCGCCCGATGTTGCCGCGAGTCGTCAACTTGCGACCCGCGCGGGTCGAACAACTTACCTCGCTAACAGTCGCGCCAGCGGAGATGAAAAGGATCCTGACTGGTCTGGGCTTTGTGGCCCTCAGTGAATCCACCGGCGAGATCGATTTCACCGTGCCGTCATGGCGGGTGGACGTCGAGCAGGAGGAGGATCTGGTTGAAGAGGTCGCCCGACATACGGGGTATGACCTGATCGGCTCCGAACTGCCTCCTTCGAGTGCGGCGGGCGAGTATCAACCCACCGAGATGAAACAGCGTTTCTTGCGGCGGGCTTTGAATGGGGCTGGCTTTAATGAGGCGATCAACTTCAGTTTTGTTCCGGAACAAGATCAAGTCGAACTGCTGCCGCTGTTTGCCGGGCAGGATGTCAGCCAGGCGGAGTTGAAGAACCCGATTATCGAAGGCGCTTCGAGGATGCGGCTGACACTTTTACCTGGCCTGCTCAATTCATTACGTCACAATCTGAATCACGGCTCGCGGGACGTGCGCCTGTTCGAGCTGGGGCAGGTTTTTGCCGTGCAAAAAAAAGGCGAATTACCGTGGGAGCGTTTGGCCCTGGGGATGGTTGCCACTGGTGGTGTGTTGGAAGAGAACCGCGCCCAGGTCGAGCGTGAGTGCGACTTTTTCGACTTGAAGGGTGCGTTGGAAAGTGGTGTGGCCGGCATGAATCTCTCTTCCTTGCACTTCGAAGAAGCAGACGTAAGGCATCTGCGCTTGGGCCAGGCTGCGGCCATCAAGACTAGCGATAATCTCAAGATCGGAACCATCGGTCGCCTCGCTGAAGAGATCGCTTCGTCGTACAAATTTCGGCAACCGGTATTCGTGTTGGAACTGGATCTCTCCACGCTGCTCAGCACGACTGAGCAGGAGGTGCAGTACACACCTTTACCACGTTACCCAGCCGTGATGCGCGACCTGTCACTTTTGGTGAGTCGCAACATCTCCTTTGCTGAGATCGTGAAGCTCATCAAGGAG
Organism: Pyrinomonadaceae bacterium; assembly: GCA_035263325.1. GTDB lineage: Bacteria > Acidobacteriota > Blastocatellia > Pyrinomonadales > Pyrinomonadaceae > PSRF01. Next base: position 2,049 of record DATFRK010000468.1, read on the forward strand.
AGAAGTAAAACTGATTGTCGCGACGTCATGTTGGTGGGCACCTACGAAGGAGCAAACATCCCGCTGGACAAACGATCAATAACTTTGCGTCTTGAGTATCGCTCCGACGATCGTACCCTGCGAGACGAAGAGGTTGACGAGCAGCACGCACAGTTGACCGGTGAGCTGCTGCAAACTTTTGCTGCTGAGCAGCGCTGAGGAAAATAAATCGGCCGTGACTGTAGAATGAGTCTTGCGCTCGTAAGGTTTAAGTCGGATAATCGGCTCACGATTTCGATCCCAGAACGGTTTGGAGATAAACGATGGTTGGTCTGTCAGGTTTGGAGAAGTTTTCGCATCTCGAAGATAAGATCTATCGAACCATCGAACTCACCAAGACACTCCGCCAGGAGAAAGAGAATCTCGAGAAGGAACTTTCACTCATGCGGCGCGACATGGGTAGCGTGCTGAACGAGAAGGAGCGATTGGAGACCCAGGTAGAAAAGCTCCTTGCCGAACGCGAAACGATTCGGATGAAAGTTGAAGCGATGCTGGATGCAGTTGCCGCTCTTGATCCCGAGATGGCAGAGGAGCTCAGATGAGTTCCGGCCTCAACCAAATGCTGAACAAAGGTACTATGGAAGGTTCTAGCGGTAGTCCGACCATACGGGTCGAGATCTACAACCAGACCTACAACATTCGCTCAGACGGCGATACCGAGTACATCATTCAGCTGGCTGAGTTTGTTGACAGCCGCATGCGTGAGATCTCTTCCGGCACCCTCACAGTCGACTCACTGAAGGTTGCCATTCTTGCTGCCCTGCACATTGCTGACGAATTGCATCGTTTGAAGAACATGCACGAGCAGGCAGACTCGCAGCTCGCTGCCCGCAGCTCCGAATGCGCCGAAATGCTCGATCGATTGCTAAAGGTTAGAAGTTCGGTCGAGAGCGAGCAGGGTGGCGCCGGAAAGCTGTCGTTGGGTTAATCTCAGAAGCACCGCCGATGATGCGGCCACGAGCCACCCGAATTGTCGCCTTAGTTTTGGCTGTGATTGCTGGTGCCGTGTTTGGGCTCGGATACGATTTCGTGATCGACCACAACATCAGGAAAAACCCTGAAATCAACGCTCTCGACGTCTTTTGATTTTTCCTCTATTTCAGTTTTCAAAGCAGAATCAACCCCAAAAAACTTGCTGCTTCTTGTCGCGTTGTCGCTGTGTTATTATCCCCGCCGGCGGAGGGTAACGTTCTGCGGTGTTCGTCACCGATGTTACGATGATTGAGCCAACGCCGTTGATTAGGGAGACCGAGGTCGCTTTGCCAGTGCATTTCTTCATCGTTAAGAACTGCCAGAGGCGGCGACATTAAGAGGTCACCCACCTGTCTATGCAGGTTCAATTACGGCTTCGGAACGACGCATGCGGATCTCCTTCCGCCAAAGTCCGTAAATCCTGATCTGTAAATCGTGAATTTGCCGGTCCCGACTCGCGATTTTCGATCCAAGATTTGCGGTCTTTTGTTTTCTAATTGGGAGACACCCTAACGAAATGAGAGTCCTGATGATTGGTGATGTGGTGGCAAAGCCCGGTCGAGTGGCAGTGCTCGAGCGCATCCAGGACCTGCGCGAACAATACGAAATCGATCTCGCCATCATGAATGCGGAGAATCTGGCAGGCGGATTTTCCGTCACTCCGTCGCTTTGTGAGCAACTGTTTGCCGCCGGCATCGATGCCATGACCTCTGGCAACCACATCTTCGATAAGAAAGAAGCCCACGACTACATCCGCAAACAGCCAAGACTGCTGCGGCCGGCAAACTATCCACCCAATACTCCGGGCAGCGGGCTCTGGGAAGGTGAGGTAAAGGGAGTCGGCGTGGCAGTCGTCAGCGTGATGGGAAGAGTCTTCATGCCACCCTCCGATGATCCGTTCCGCGTGGTCGACAATGTCCTTGAATCACTTTCGTCGCAAATCAAGGTTCGCCTGGTTGATATGCATGCGGAAGCTACGTCGGAGAAGGTGGCGATGGGTTGGTATCTTGATGGTCGAGTATCGGCGGTGATTGGTACGCACACCCACGTGCAGACCGCGGATGAACGAATCCTACCGGAGGGAACCGCTTACCTCACTGACGTCGGCATGACTGGAAGCTATTCCGGGGTGATTGGTATGAACAAGGCAGACGTCATTGCGCGCTTTACGACGGCGACGGCGCGCCGCGCTGAACACTCTACCGGTCAGGTAAGAATTTGCGCGGCTGTGCTCGACGTCGATGAGACCACCGGCAAGGCCACGCAAATTCAAAGGTTGAACTTGAATCACGAGCAATAAAGCGTCTTAGGCGGTCACGGTTTGCTCGAATCCGCTTGCAACTTCCGGGCTAACTCAATCCGATGTTCTAGTTCGGCTTTTAGAGACGGATCCTGCGCCAGGCACCTGGCAAAATCTTCCTGGGCGGCGGCTTCGTTGCCCTGGATAACGCGTATCAGACCTCGATTCAAGTAAGCTTGCTGGATGTCCGGGTTAAGCTGGATGGCCTTGTCGAATTCGGCCAGGGCTTCCCCCAGTCGATCAAGATTCATTAAGGCAGTCCCGCGACCCTGGTGGGCCCAGGCCATGTCAGGCTGCAATTGAACGGCTCGATCGAAATCCTTTAAAGCTCCACTGAAATTTTTGAGTGCTATCATGAGGTAGCCACGGTGATAGAAACTGGTAGCGCACCTGGAATTGATGGCCACGGCTCGGTCCAGGTCTTTGAGAGCGCCCGCTAGATCACCGAGATCCTGTCGCAAGGTGCCCCGGTTGTTGTACGCCTCGTAAAGATCGCCCTGGAGGTCGATGGCCCGATCAAAATCGGCCTTGGCGCCGCTCAGATCACCCTTGGCGCGACGTGCGGCGCCCCGGTTGAGATAAACGTAGGGAAGATTCGGCTTGATCCGGACTGCTCTATCGTAATCCTCTATTGCTCCTTCCAGATCTCCTTTGCGGAAACGAGCAACGCCGCGGTTGACGTAGGCCTTAGCAGTAAAAGGATCGACCACCGTGACTGCGGCTGCTTCTCCATCGTAGGAGGAGGTGAAGTATGGACCCTTCACGTTCTTTGCTCGATCAAGTCGGGAACTAATTTCGATGGCCCGGGTAAAATCCTCAATCGCTCCATCTAAGTCGCCGCGCTCGGTTTTCTTTAATCCCTCCTGAAAGTTATTGACTGCTGACCCCGGGGTTTGCGCCTGCGCAGCGACGGCGTTGGCGAGTATGAGACCGATGAGGACGAAGAGAATAATAAAGTAGCGCACGGAACCTGACCTCCTTTACTGCAACGAGGTCTCGTGCTCCTCAATGGTTGGTTAGACAGCGGAGGGTGGGCCACCAGCGCAACTGCCAAGAGCCACAGTGAAGCTCGAGAGTTGAAGCTCGTCCACCAGGTGCGCTAAGATGCGGGTTGCCGACGATGCATCTTGGCGCCAGCAGGCGATCCGAACTTGCGTTGTCATTTGAGCCTCGTTGCTATCGCAACTAGCAGCGAGGCTCTAAATCTGTGCCGCGAAAGGCTCGCTTGGTCCTCTTCCGGAACTCTGCAAAAAAGAAAGACCACTTTCCATTTTTTCGTTGCCCGGGAAGCCAACCTGGCTAATTTCCGTTTGCGGCGTCGCCTCAAATAACTAAACGTTTCTGCCGGATAAAAGTTACAAAAAAGGTTGGGGAGTCTCTTATGATGGAAACACCGCGAGGGGAGGAGTTGTGACAGGAAGGCCTAACCGTTACGAGATTTTGCTTGTCAGGATGAGTAGACGGGCAGACTATTCGGGCGCAGTCTCGTTGGGAACAACGGAGCCTGAATGTAACTTGATCAATGGTGCGGCCAAAAGTCTTTGCGCATAGCCTTCAGGGAAGGAACGTACCCGACCGTTGGAGTCCGTGACCACGTGTCCTGTTTCTCCCTCTGCCACCACTTGCCCATCGGTAGAGCGCACGATCTCATAACCAAAACGGAGGGAGCGTTTGCGAAGCTCAGTAATGTGAGTGCGAATGATCAACTCGTCGTCATAGTAGGCCGGGGCTTTATAACGACAATAGGCTTCGGCCACTACCAGGAACGCGTCGTCGTTTTCCTCCATATCGCGGTAGGAAAAACCACGGGCCCGGCAATATTCGGCCCGGCCGATTTCGAACCAGATAAGATAGTTGGCATAATACACCACCCCCATCTTGTCCGTTTCGGCGTAACGGACACGCAACATCGTCTCGTGCCAAACGCCGAATACATCTTCAGGAGCAGGGCTGGTCATCTAATCAAGGCCTCGAAACTTTGTAGAAAGAAATAAGAAATGAGACTTCGCTCGCAATTCAGTTGGCAACGTTTAGCGGACTATAAGAGTGAAAGCCAGCTGATGTCAAAACAAATTACTCGTGTGTTGGCCCTAGTTTTGTTGAGCGGCCTACTGGTCAGTAGCCTGCTGATTCACGGTCAGGCCAAGGTCTCGCGTACGCAGGGAGCAACAGCAGCAACCGGGACCGCGAGAAACGCCGCCATCGTCGCCACGACCGCCGCGGTACTGAAGGAAACCAGTGAAATAAGGGAGCTCCCAATTCTGAAAACTGTGCGTAGTGGGGCCCAATCGCGGACCGAAATCGAGCGGATGATCATCAAGAATCTCGATGATGAAAGTACGCCGGCCGACATGCATGCGACGGAATTGATCCTGACCAAGTTAGGCCTGGTGACTCCCGGCTTTAAGTACCGGCCCTTTGTCATCAAACTACTCACCGAACAAGTTGCCGGTTACTACGACCCGAAGGCGCAACAGTTTTATCTTGCCGATTGGATTGAACTCGAAGGTCAGAAGCCGGTAATGGCGCACGAATTAACTCACGCCCTGCAGGACCAGCACTTTGATCTGCGTCGTTTTGAGAAGTGGCCCAAGGGAGACTCCGACGCTGAACTGGCCGCGCATGCGTTGATCGAAGGTGACGCTACCCTGGCCATGACTCTCTACATGGCCAGGAATCCGTTGGTGGCCCTGGCTTTCATCCGTAGTCTCGGGGCCGAGGGCTCCGCCTCCGAACAATTCAAGCAGGCGCCGCGGGCCATTCGTGAGTCGCTCTTATTTCCCTATGAAGAAGGTTCGGAGTGGGCTACCCAGGTTTACCGGCGTGGGGGATGGTCAATGGTGTCTCAGGCGTTCACTAAATTGCCGCTTTCAAGCGAACAGATTCTCCACGCTGACAAGTACTTTTCTTATGAAGCGCCGGTGAAGATTACGCTACCGGATTTGAAAAACTCACTGCCTGGTTGGAAACGTTTGGAGTATGACGTCAACGGGGAGTGGGGGTACTACCTGATCCTCGATCAATTCTTGAATGACGCAGCGGAATCGAAGCGAGCAGCGGCAGGATGGGCTGGAGATCGCTTTGCACTTTACGAGGGGCCCAAACCGGACGACGTGTTTATTGCACAAATGACCGCCTGGGACACGGAAAAGGATGCGAAAGAGTTTTTCGATGCCTATGCCAGGCGGACTGAAAAACGTTATCCCAACCTTAAGCCTGCTGAACCAGTAACCAATAAGGGTCTGGGCCAACGCCTCGAATGGCAAACAGGTGAAGGCGACGTCCTGCTTGAGCTCAATGGTTCACATGTGCTCGTACTGGAAGGAATTCCCGCGAAGGCAGACGCAAATAGTCTCGCAACGCAGTGCTTTGCGGCAGTGAAATGACTTCCGTATATTTCGTGCTGTCAACTGTGTTACTTTGTCGATTTGAGCCTTAATTGCTTCTCGCTGTGTAACCTCCGTGCTCTTTGTGTCTCTGTGGTTGAATTGTAGGCCTTTTAGTTTAACCACGGAGACACAAAGAACACTGAGGTTGCACGGAGCAATTAGTCTTGCATTCATTTCGCCGCCACGCTAAATCATGAAGAAGTCTGATACTCGCACTGCCCTGAAACCTCAATCACGACTGCGCCAACTCACTGAAGAATTCCAGACTCTGGAGGCGCGTCTTCGCCTCGGAGGTGGCCCAGAAAAGATCAATCGCCAACACAAACAAG
>DATFRK010000469.1:0-4411 GCA_035263325.1 Pyrinomonadaceae bacterium
TGGCTCTGTTAAGGGATTCGGCCAGCAGGTCCCCCCAATATCGGTCCAGCCGGGCGCGCAACTGTGGACCTCGATCACCTCGTCCCTCGCCGGGTGGATGGGGCTAATCGTTTTTGTTGGTAATTCGTTCACCTGCACACCGGTCCGGTACTGCCCTCTGGTCCTGTAGAGTGAGGCCTCTGCAGTAAATTGTGGCTTAGTCATGATTCGTGCCTCCTCTCCCATTCACAAGTCGCAGATGATGCCGCCTGAAGCGTGGTCGTACCGGCAGTGGCCGCCGGGATTCTCCTCGCCCGAGAAACATCTGCCCGAATTGCAGGCATTGCAGACGGCACGCGGCTTCCAACCGTTATTCTCGCAATTCGCGAGGATGTAGTCGCAGTTTTCGCACCTCGGAATCGCGGGGATGACGGCGCCCCGCTGCACAGCGACTAACCGGCCACTATGATAACGTCCACGCACTTGGTGGAGCGATTGTTCGGCAGTAAATCCGGGAATATTCATGGTCTTCATTTCGTATCTCCATTTGGTTAGTGAAGTTTACCGGTCATAGTACGGCGACAGCTTCGTGACCAGGAACGGAAACTGTTCAGTCACATCCACGCGCACGGAAAACTTCTCGGTAAAATCGGTGTTCCGGTTGGTGTAGGAAAGAATGACATCGACGATCTTGCGCGTGCCGCTCAAGGGCGATGGAAGCACATCGACTCCCGTCAGCGAGAAGTCTCGTGCGAATTCTTCCGCCGTCTTGGCGTAGATACCGGGATAGCGCATGGCCAAGTAGTTCAGCGCCCGGTGGTCATCTGTTGCCCCTGCGTTATCGGTCATCTGCAGGATCCTATCGAGGACCTCCCCCGCCGCCGCTTCAAACTGCTTTGCCGTCGTCTTCTCCGGCCGCGGGATGGCTTTGATGAGCGCATCGCGGTCGAAAGAGTAAATCTGGTCAAATACAACGATCGGCACCATGAGCCCATTGCAAAACTCCGGTGGAGCGATCGGCCCCCGCGTACCAATCACGGCATCAATGTCGATGGGGCTCGGTTGCGGGCGGATGGCCTCCACCAACCGATCGAAATCCCTGGGATCGCGAGGATGCACGATGTAAGTTTCGAGACCTTGGATCATCAACACCCAGCACAGCTGGCGGGCGAGGTAGCGGCTCTCGGGCTTGGAGAGCACACTATGAAACGCCTGCTGATCGGTTTGCCCAGCGGTCTCGGCGCGCCCTGCCGCCTGTGCGAATTCCTTTTCCACCGAGACGCGAGGGAAGCGAGCCTCGATTCGACCAATCGCATATATGTGAGAGACCGGCATGGAACCCGCACCGCTACCGCAAGTGGGGCAGGACGTCGTCCCGTTGTTCGGCGGAGCCGCGACAACCTCCCCTTGAGAGGGTGTGACCATAGCGACACCGCGTCTTGTCTCCTCCTCGCTAGCTGATTGTTCTTTCATTTCTTGCTCCATCGTTCTCCTCCTTCATCATGGATTTTCGGGATTGGATTACTTGGCTCGTCTGGTAAAGACGAACCGGCGGTTCAGCGCGGCGGCGCGGCGTTCGCAGCCACCGCATGGGCGAATCCCAAGGGCGTACGTCACACGCTTGATGGCATCGCCAAGGCCAATATCCTCGTCGGTGACGAAACCTGGAAGGCGAATCCGGTGAGGTGGATGACTAACTTGTGCGCTATCGGTTTCGTCTTTCTTCATAGAATTCTTCCTCTTGTGTTTGTCGCTTGTAGGGACTGATACGACATCCAGGCATCGAGCAAAGGCGGAACCACAGTGTTCCGCCGTCGTGAATTAGGCTGAGTGATGGCGACCTTTATAGCGGTGGCGGAGGTGTTGGGAAATTCCGACCACAGCAACGCAATCGCCCCTGTCACAAAAGGCGCGGCGGCGCTCGTTCCACCTAAGGTTAACGGCTTACCCTCGGCGCCAAGGCTAGTAATCTGGTCGCCGGGTGCGCCCAATCCCCGCCGGCCAATTGAGTTTCCCAGGTTCGAGTGATTCATTGGCCTGCCTTGTAGGTCATAACCCGCCACCGGTATAACCCACGGATGAGATGTGATAGCAGTGCTGCCAAGGGTCCCTTGGTTGCCCGCCGCCACAATCACGATGACCCCGCTCCTGGCGGCCTGGTCCAAAGCATCTTCTAACTCTCGCTCGCTTTTGATGGAAGGTTGAGCGACGGCAGCGCTGACGTTCAGCACGCGAGCGCCCGCATCAATGCAGTCAAGAATAGCCTGGGCGAGTTCTTCGGGCATGGCGCTCGGCATCTCGCCGTTCGTCACGTTGGTTTCAGCAAAGATCGGTCGCACAAGCAAGGTGCAGTTGGGACAAATCGCCGGAGCGGTTGCTCCCCGTTTCGCGGAAAGAATTCCAGCTACAAAAGTGCCGTGCAGACAGGCTGTACTGCTCGCCTGAGTACAGGCACCGCTCCCGTTTCCAGGAATCTCGCGGAGGTACTTTTTGGTAAGTTCGGGATGGGTCATCATCACAGGTCCATCAATTAGCCCGATTGTCACCTCGGGTTTACCGCTAGTGCGGTCCATCAACGGTGCGATTCTGACCAAGTCCAACGGTGTCATAAAGTTTCGTTTGCTAAGAAAGCGAGCAGCCTAGTTCAATGTTACTTGAACCGCTGTAGGAAACGACAAACGCCAATCAGTCTAGAGACGACTCCATCACTCAAATCGCGCCCCCACTATTAGTAAACTCGAAGCCAAACTCGTATTGGGATTACCCTGATTTTATCTTCGATTTTCCCTAGTTGAATTTCGTGGACGGGCCGACTTACTCTTCTGTTCGCCCGGACCCATCACACAGATCATTTCATAGCATCCGCAACTGCCTGCGCCAGGTGATCGCGTTTGCACGGACTGCCGCAAACATAAACTTTCTCGTTTACCTCCACATGAACGAACGAGCCGCCAAACATATTATCCTTCTGAACATTTGTTGTTGCGGCCAGATCAGAACAAGTGCCACCCCCAGTGGCCAGGCAAACGAAAAAGAAGTTCGAATCCTTCGCCTCAACTGCCACGGCAACCTTCTCGGCCAAGGTGCCAGCTGGTGTCTTTGTTGCGTTGGACACGACCACATTGGCAACACCCCCTATACCGGGTTTCACATTGTCGACCGGTGGATCTTCCTCGTGGTTTCCCGTAAAGAAGCGGTGAGACTGATACACCTTGCCGTTAGCCCCGAGGCCTTTTTGTTTTGGATCAAGTGCCGCCTCATGAATCTTCTCGAAGGGACTTTCAGGCTCATGTGCCACGTCTGATAATGAAGTGGCATTGCGCTGCGCACCATTGATGAAGAGATAGCGAGCGTTGGCTGACCGGAAAGCTTCCACACCAACAAGATGAGAGTCCGTATCGCCTCCCTCACACACGTTCGGCACATTCGGCACATTACGAGGACACGCGTGGGGAACCTCCACCACGAGCTTCGACAAGTTTTGTTTCGGTGGCCATGCAATCACGTACAGACCCCAAGCCCGTGGATAAGCGCCGTTGACGTCCTTCTGCTCCCGCAGGATAACAACTTCTCGCCCTGTCCCAGAATCTACATATAATGTCGCCGTATAGTTCACCAATTTGAGTTGTTTCGTCGCTGCCGACAGGTCGCCGTTACGAGCTTTTTTGAACCCCTCCACCAGCCTGGTTCTTGCGATGAGGTCATCCTTAGGGTTCTTATAGCCGCCCTGTTTTGAGCCTGGAATGGACTGCACGAACTTATCCACAGCGTCTTTAAGATCGATAGAGGGCCTAGCCGCTTGAACGGTGCTGGATACCGTAATCAGATACGCCAGCACGGAAAACAACGTCATGCCGCTTCGCGACCTGCCGAGGAAGAATAAGTTACGTCCTAGCGCAACGAGACTTCGAAAAGGTTTCCGTAAATTTCGTCCAATTTTAGTTCTCATCATTAAGTCCTTTCAATAGAAAGTGGTTGCTGTTCAACTGACATTAAGTGAACCGCCGTAAGAGCGATTAAACGCCGAGGCGTTTTACCTCCGAACACAACTCGCATTTCAAAATTGCGAATTGAACGATCGACTCCTGAATGACTCGTTGTTGCTTTCTCAAACGATTGGCCCTGAAGAGTGCTTTGAGCAACGGCTGTGCCACGCGAGAACTGAAATCCGCACACATTATCTTCAGCAAATCCAGTACTACACGTAGTCACCAAGAAATAATACAAAAGAAGCTGGTCTGAAACGCGTGTTCAAACAGGTACCGGGGAGTCTAAAAAGAGACACGTCACTCGCGGATTCAACTAGCTTACCACACTCGTCGCGTCTAACCTCGCGAGGCAGCTATGATTCCCGCCCGTCAGGAACAGACGACAAAGATTCTGTAACGATTAAGTCTTAAGAAGTTGTGCGATCACTAAGAAATGGAATCGG
>DATFRK010000470.1:0-5155 GCA_035263325.1 Pyrinomonadaceae bacterium
GGTTCGCGTCTGTTCCTGCCACCTTACATGAAGCCAGTTGAACCAAACGTGCCGAAACAGATCGTCGAAGGGTACACCGAGCTGGGGAATTACCTGGCGCGCGAGATGCGCGCCCAGGGTTTCAAAGGCATCACTACCGATTCAACTTACGATGCCTGGTCACCGTCGCGTGCTTATTCACACTACCACGGTGGTGTGCGCATTCTTTCTGAGACAGCCTCGGCGCGCATCGCCTCGCCAATCACAGTGAAGTTTGATGAATTAACGTCGCGTGAAGGATATGACCCAAAGAAGGAGACGCCAAACTTTGGTCCATTGTGGCAGGGCGGCGAATGGCATCTAAGTGATATCACGAAGTACATGACGACCGGCGCGTTTCTGTTGTTGCAGCATGCGGCGGAACATCGCGAGGAGTGGCTGCAGAGGTTTTACGCGATTGGGAAGCAGGCTGTAACTCCATCGCTTCACCCTGGTCCACGAGCCTTCATACTTCCATACTCATCGAATCAACAACGTTTGATCTCGATCCTTCAGCGAGCTGGTGTGGAAGTGGATTCAGCCTCACCATTTACCTATAAGCGCCAGAGATTTCCCATCTTTTCCGCAGTCGTGAGATTGGACCAACCCTATGGAATGTTTGCCAAGGCTCTGCTTGAAGCACAGCACTACCCCGATTTGCGCGATCAGAGTGGGCATCCGATTGCCCCCTATGATGTCACTGCCCACAGCCTGGCAATGTTGTTGGGCGTTCAAACTATAGCGGTAAACGACTTACCAATATATCGACCTGTGAAACGGGGCGGGGTTATCGTAGGAGGATCAGGGAAACAAGAATTTGGTATGGCCCTCTATCGATCATCCGTCCCTACGAACGATGAAGGTTGGACCAGGTGGCTATTGCAGGACCTTGATGTCGGATTTGAGTCTATCGACGACCGTGATATTCGTAAGAGTGGACTCTTTCCACATTTCTTCTCAGTCTCCATTCCCGACCAACCTGCACGGACAATATTCGGTGGCTATCGCACGTTGACGATGCCGCCGGAGCTCACCGGTGGTCTGGGCCAGGAAGGCGTCAAAGCGCTGCGTGAATTTGTCGAAGCTGGCGGCACACTCGTTTGCCTCAATCGCGCCTCCGACTTCGCTATCGAACAGTTCAAACTACCTTTGCGCAACGTCGTCGCCGGTCTGCCGCGCACGGAGTTCTATGTTCCGGGCTCGATCCTGCGGCTCGAACTCGACACCACCAACCCGATCGCCAAAGGCATGCCGAAGGAGTCGATCGCGTGGGCCGAAGACTCACCGGTATTTGAAGTGGTCCAGGGCTCCAGCACCATTCCTACTTCCAATGTCCACATCGTCGGCTGGTATCCCCGCGATAAAGATCCGTTACTGTCCGGCTGGTTACTCGGCGGCAACCGTATCAAAGGCAAAGCCGCGCTGGTCGAGGTGATGCTCGGCAAGGGGCGCATCATCCTCTTCGGCTTCCGTCCCCAGTACCGCGCCCAATCACTGGCAACTTACCCTCTCTTCTTCAATGCCTTAAATGCGAAATAGGGGCACACAGTCAGTACCATCTCGCGGTAGCGGATGGGTCGCCCCTTGCCATCAATGCCTGTGAGTGTGCGAGGCGACCCATCCGCTACCGCGAGATGGTACTGACTGTGCACTAAGTGAGAACCTTGTACACTGAGGCCGCGTATTACTTAACCGTCCTAGACCAAACACAATTCCAAAGTCTCGGAGGCTGGAAACCGAAATCATGAAATCACTCGTGCAACTATATTTCGCGATAGTGTTGCTCTCTCTCCTTTGCATCACACCAACAGCAAAACCAACACTGCCTCCGGAGATCGATTTCACTGAACTCGACAAGCTCGTGCCCACGGAACTTAGGGAAAAGAACACCCCGGGGGCGGTGATTGCCGTCGTGAGCGGTGATCGCGTGATCTATCAGAAGGCATTCGGTGTGGCCAATGTCGAGACCAACGAAGTGATGAAACCCGAGATGTTGTTTCGCCTGGGCTCCACGACCAAGATGTTCACCGCCGCCGCCCTGGTGAAACTCTCTGAACAGGGCAAACTCAAACTCAACGAACCACTGGGCAACCACCTCAAAGATCTAAACAAGCAACTCGCTGCAACTACAGGCGATCATCTGCTGAGCCACACTGCCGGCATGCGCGACTTCGCCGCACCATTCATCTCCAACGACGACGCAGCGCTCAGCAACATGGTCCACTCCTGGAAGGGCGACGTCTTCTTTGCCAACCAGGGCGAGATCTATTCCTATTCCAGTCCCGGCTACTGGTTCGCCGGTTACGCCGTCGAAGCAATCGAGGGGAAGCCCTACGCCGACGCCATGGCCGAACTGCTCTTCAAACCATTGGGCATGGACCGCACCACGCTGCGACCGTTCCTGGCAATCACTTACCCCTTCGCGACGGGGCACAACGTCACAGACGGTCGGGCGGCCGTCATTCGCCCCATGTTCAACAACGTCGCGATGTGGCCGGCGGGTTCGATGTTCTCGAACGCGCACGATCTGTCTCATTGGGTGATCGCGCTGCTGAATGAAGGTCGACTGGATGGTCAGCAAGTGCTCACCAAATCACTTGTAAAAGAAATGGAAGTGCCGCGCGTTACCGTGCCGGGTGAGCAGGATTCGTATTACGCCTATGGCTTAACAGCCTTCAAATACCAGGGGCTGCAATTTGTAGGGCACGGGGGTTTTAGTCGTGGTTACGGGTCGATGATTCAAATGGTGCCGGAGCGCAAGTTCGCCGTGATCGTGTTGACTAACAAGAGTGGCGAAACGCTGCGCAAGAGTTTGAATAAGGCAATGGAGCTGGGCTTGAATTTGAAGGAGGAGGCACCGGCGAAAGCAGCAGCAGTTACCCCGTTGACCAATGGTGAGATGGCGGAGTACGTCGGTTCGTACACTCATGCGCCAACCACCTGGGAAGTTACTGTGAAGGACAATAAGTTGTCGCTCAAGTATGAAGGTAAGGACTACGTGTTGACGAAGAGTGGCGAACGGAAATTCACCTTTGGCGACGCGAATGAGAATGAAATTGTGTTTGTCCCGGGCAAGAGCGGCAAGATTGAGTTTCTCTTCTCCGAACTCTACGCCGCCAAGCGCATCAGGTAGTTTTGATCATCTCTGTGCCAGCCTCAGTGTTCTTTGTGTCTCCGTGGTGGGGCCAGTGACAAAACCTCACCACAGAGACACAAAGAACACTGAGGTTGCACAGAGTTTTCGGGCAGCAAATTACTCACTCCGCAACGCAATCGTTGGATCTACCTTGGCAGCCCGGCGGGCGGGGAAATAGCTGGCGACTAACGCCACACTTCCTAAGACCAGCGGCGGCGCGATAAACGTCAACCGATCCGTGGCACTGACACCGTAAAGCAAACTCGACATCACCCGGGTCAACGCAAACGCGCCTGCTAAACCAATCGCCACTCCCAGCGCCGCCAGAGTTAATGATTGACGCACTATCATCCCCTGGATCTTCCCAGGTTGTGCTCCCAAAGCCAGCCGAATTCCTATTTCCTGCCTTCGCTGCGTGACCGAGTAAGCCATCACTCCGTAGATTCCGATGGCTGCCAGTAGTAACGCCACAACGGCGAACACACCGAGAAGAAACATCGCGAAACGACGACGCGCCAACGCCTCGGTGAGTCTCTGCTCCATGGTCCTAAACTCGTACGCCGGCAATTCCGGATCAAGGGCTTGAATCTCCTTCGTAATCACTGGCGCCAACAGAGACGGATCCGAGGTCGAGCGCACCACTAAAAACATGGTTCCGATCGGGAATTGATCGTGGGGATGGTAAATGCTAAGTGGCGGCTCATCGTCGACACTGAATTCTTTTGCATCGCGCACCACTCCCACGACTGTGCGCCATGGTTCCTTGCCGGCGCGCTCTATACGTTTGCCCAGCGGATCCTCATTGGGCCAAAAGCGACGCACCATATTTTCGTTGACGATGACTGCTTCCTGCGCACCCTTAACGTCACGTTCGTCGAACAAACGCCCCTTCACCAAAGGCACACCCATGGCCGGAAAATAACCGGGACTAACAAATCGTTCATTCGACATGACGATGTCGGCCGAATTGCGAGGCACATAACCTTCAATCGCGATTGGTCCCCAAGCCAGCGCCACCGAGCTCATCGGCAAAGAATACGAAGTGCCCACCGCTTCCACTCCCGGCAAGGTTGCAATTCGCTCCCGCAGTTGTTTGTAGAAATTGGTCACCGCCGGTCCCTTGTATTTCGCACTCGGCAAGGAGAGACGCAGTGACAAAACATTGCGTACGTTAAAGCCCGGACTGGCGTTCTGGATCCGATTGTAGCTACGCACCAACAAGCCGGCGCCGATCAGCAAGACTAACGACAAAGCAATCTCGGTCACCACGAACAAGTTGCGCAGCCGATGATGACTAACGCCAATGCCGCTGCGGCCTCCTTCTTTCAACACCCCGTTCAAATCAACTCGCGAGCCACGCAAGGCGGGCGCTAAGCCAAAAATAATTCCGGTGATTAATGAGACAACAAAGGTAAACCCTAACACTCGCGCATCAATGCCAATTTCACCCAGACGCGGCAGTGTGTCAGGACCAAAGAGAAGCAGCACTCGTAATCCAACCAGGGCCAGCAACAATCCCAGCATGCCACCCGTGAGCGCCAGCAGCACACTCTCGGTAAGCAGTTGTCTGATGATTCGTCGTCGACCGGCGCCCACCGCGGCGCGCACGGCAATCTCCTTTTGTCTCACTGCCGCGCGCGCGAGTTGTAGATTGGCGACGTTGGCACAAGCAATCAACAATACAAATCCTACTGCGCCAAGCAGGATGAGCAACGGCCGTCGCACCTCGCCAACTACCTGTTGCAGCAAAGGAACGACGCTGATCATGAACCCACTGCTTTCCGGATAGTTCTGCGGGTATTGCTGTTTCATTCCGGCGACGATGCGGTCGACGTCGGCTTGTGCCTGCGCCACGCTGACACCCGGTCTAAGTTTGCCAAAGACGTTGTAATCTTCGTTGGTACGCGTGGTCCGTTTGCCTTCACCCAGCGGCAAGGAGAGCAACATATCCGCGTTGGAGATTTTGTTGACAGTCGGCATCACCTCTTTATTGAGGGTGAA
>DATFRK010000471.1:0-6709 GCA_035263325.1 Pyrinomonadaceae bacterium
AACCTCAGCGTGCTCTTCGTCTCTGCGGTGGTGGTCAAACCTCACGAAAGCTCATCACCGCAGAGACGCAGAGCACGCTGAGGTTTACGCAGAGAGTTGAATGATAACTAAGCTGTTAAAGTAGTTGCAGCCAGCCTCAAAAATCTCTCGCACACCTAAAGCCCGACGTCATCCAGCGTTCGTGGGCGTGAAAGAAATTTCTGTAAGTCGACCTGATGTGTAGCTGAGGCGTCGCAAATGAACCACCTCGCAAGACCTTCTGGTTTACAAACCATTTGTCGTTGTACTCATCAAACTCAGACTTGAATCCGGGATAAGGAACATAGTCTGAAGTGGTCCACTCCCAGACATCGCCGATCATTTGCTCACAACCGTAAGCGCTTGCGCCGCGCGGAAAGGCGCCCACTGGAGCTACTGTCCAAAGACCATTCTCGAAAAGATTTGCGTTATCGATGTCGGGGCTGCCATTGCCCCAGGGAAAAGCCTGCCTGCCGTGCGCGACATGATAACACGCCGCCTTCTCCCACTCAGCCTCCGTGGGCAATCGTTTGCCTGCCCACTTGGCAAAGGCCGAGGCTTCGAAGTAACTGACGTGACAGACGGGGTCAGCGGCGCGACTGGCAACAGCTCGCAAGCCGCCAAAATCTCGAATCAGCCACTCGCCATCACTCTCTTCCCAGTAGAGTGGGGCGCGCCACTGTTCTCGATTAACTGCTTCCCATCCTTCCGAGAACCACCAGCGAAAGTTCTGATAACCGCCGTCACGAATAAACTCTAAGAACTCTCCATTCGTCACGAGCGCCCGATCGAGCTTGAAGTCCTGGAGAAACACCTGGTGCGCCGGCTTCTCGTTGTCGAAGGCAAATATGGAGTGAGGTGACTCGTCACCGCTTTGTGATTGAATACCGTCGGCAACTGAGGCTTCCGTGACAGTCGGGCTACTGCCTCGCGCGGCCCCCAACCAAAACAGTCCGCCTTCGATCTCCGCCATTCCCGCAACCGTTCTCTGTGCTACCGGCGCCGCTCGCAGCGGCGCGTCAAACTGATCCGAGAGCAAGTGCTTGATGTCGTACACCAACAACTCCTGATGCTGCATCTCGTGCTCAAGACCCAAACGGACCAATGAGAGAACTGCCGGGTCTTCCAGCGACTCCAAAAACCGCGCCATCTCTTCATCAATGTGCTGTCGATACGCGACCGTCTCCTTCACCGTCGGGCGCGACCTGGTGCCACGCCTGGGACGCTCAATGCGCACGCCGAAGCCTTCATAGTAGGAGTTGAAGTAGAAGAGAAAATCCTCGGAGTAGACCCGGTAACCGGGCTGGTGGGCCTGCAGAACAGTTTCAAAAAACCAGGAGGTGTGACCGATGTGCCAGCGCGGCGGACTCATGAACTCCGCCGTTTGAATGACGTAGTCTTCAATCTCCAGTGGCGCCACGATGGCCATCGTCCGCGCGCGCACTTGCTGGTAGAGTTCTGTGAGAGACGTTGCTGCTGTGCGGGAAAGATCCCGGGAAGTTGAAACCATTGGCTTGCTCCGATTTATGGGAGCAATAATAACCTCTCGACCCCTAGTCAACCAGCAGACCGACTCAACTCACAAGAAATGCGATCTCTGTTGCAGGTGGAAGGTTGCATCTCCAACTGAGTCTTTGATTATTGAGAGAGATTGGCGGGGGTGCGCTCAATTGGCCGGGTTGTCAGTTGAATCGGCAAGTCGCTTAGCACCCTTCCTGACTGCGCTTTGATCGGAAGTGGAATCAGTGAACAACGATGCTATGGGAGGATTCGTCTGTCACGCGACCAATTTTCTGGGCGACTGGGTAGTTGGCTTGTAGCGTTTGCAGTAGTGAGTTCGCAGCATCCTGGGAAACAGAGATCAACATCCCTCCAGCGGTCTGCGGGTCAAAAAGCAACTTCACCAGATCCTGATCAACTGTCTTGTCAATCCGGACATCCGAGCCGACGTATTCGCGGTTCGTCTTATCACCACTGGTCAACATTCCCTCCCTGGCCAGTTCCAATGCGCCATCAAGCAGGGGAACGGCAGAGGCCTCTATCTCAATCGTGACACTGCTGGCCCGCGCCATTTCCCACGCATGGCCCAGCAGCGAAAACCCGGTGACGTCCGTGGCCCCTTTCACGGCAAACTCCTGCATTGCCTCGGCCGCAAACTTACCCGGGGTCAACATAGTCTCGATAGAACCCTTAACCACCGCTTCTGTTGCGCTGCCGCGCTTGATTCCGGTCGAGATCACACCTGTTCCCAGTGGCTTAGTAAGGATAATCACATCGCCGGTCTGCGCGCCCGAGTTGCGGGCCACTTTGTCCGGATGGATAACGCCAGTGACGGAATAGCCAAACATGATCTGCTCGTTATCGACGCTATGGCCGCCCACCAAAGTGACGCCATAACGGTTCAGCGTTTCCAGGCCGCCACGCATGATCTCGCCGAGGATCGCCGGGTCGACACCCTTCTTGGGAAAGCAGGTGATGGCCATTGCCGTGATCGGAGTGCCGGCCATGGCCCAGACGTCGTTGATGGAGTTCAAACCAGCGATGCGCCCGTAGTCGTACGGGTCGTCGACGATGGGGGTGAAGAAATCGAGCGTTTGGACCAGCGCGAGGTCGTCGCGCAGACGGTATACTCCCGCGTCGTCGGCCGTATCAAAACCGACAATCAAGTTGGGGTCGTTTGGTTGTTTGGGTAACCCGCTCAACACTTGAGCGAGCAAGCTTGGGCTAAGTTTCGCCGCTCAACCGGAGCAGGAAACCATCTCAGTCAGACGCATCGATTGATTACCTCCTTTCGCAAAATATGGGAACAGCCTCGCACCCGATGAACGTAGTTGTCAATTCAAGCGTAGATTTCAGGATTTGTGCACTATGCCACGGCCTTGCGCCGTGGTCTGTAACGCTCACTACTACTAAAGCGCACTACCCCACTCACACTATGCCACGGCCTTGCGCCGTGGTCTGTAACGCTTAGTGCTACTAGATCCCGCTTCGCTACCGAGCAGCAAACGTAAGCACCACGGCGCAAGGCCGTGGCATTTTCCGGATGGGAAAGAGCGGTGTTAGGTAGCAGTCAACGTAACTAACCACGGCGCAAGGCCGTGGCATTGTTTTCGTCATTGAACGTAAAATGCACCAACGACCATTACGTCCGGGAGGTTGTCCATGCGAATCCTTCTTTGCGCCCTCATTTTGCTGGTTGGCATATTCGTGCCAGCAGCTGCCCAACCGGCTGACTGGCTCAAGCACTTTGCCTACGACCAGAAAGCACCCTTAGGAATCAAAGAACTCAAAGTCGAACAGCGTGGCGACGTCAGTATCCACGACCTCACCTACGTCAGTCCGAAGGGTGGCGTCGTGCCTGCTTATCTGGTCGTACCAAAAGGCAACGGACCATTTGCCGGAATAATCTGGGGACATTGGTACTGGGAAAACTCTCCCCAGCGCAATCGCACCGAGTTTCTCGATGAGGCTGTCGCCCTGGCCCAGGCAGGCGTGGTGTCGTTATTGACTGACGGACCTGTTGCCCGGCCCGATCATGTGGAAGATAAGACACCGCTCAGTGAGAAAAAAGTGGCCGACCAGGTACAACAGGTAATTGACTTTCGTCGGGGCGTCGATTTGCTACTGGCGCGAAAGGACGTCGATCCCAAGCGATTAGCCTATGTAGGCCACAGCTACAATGCCACTACAGGAGCGTTCCTCAGCGGGGTGGACAAGCGTTTCAAGGCTTTCGTGCTGATGGCGGGGCTGCTTAGTGATGAGGTTGATTTCAAGGGCAAAGAGTACGAGGACTTTCGGCAAAAAATGGGGCCGGAAAAGTTTGATGCGTTTGTGACCAACCATCCCTGGCTGAACGAAGGAAAGTATGTCGCCAACGCGGCGCCTGCTTATGTCTTTTTGCAATACGCCTCGCAGGAGAGTTTTTTGAATCCGGACCGAGCGCGGGAGTATTTGAAGGTCGTCAGCTCGCCAAAAAAGTTGGAGATTTACGACGCGCCCCATGCTTTGAATGCCGCGGCGCGACGTGACCGCATCGCCTTCTTGACCGAGCAGCTGAAGCTAACACCGTTGCCCCCGGAGGTAGTTGCGAAGATCCCGGATCTGTATCAGCCCCCGAGTCCCAACTGAACCTATGAAACCCAAACATCTCATTCGCGTCGGGCCAGCGGGATGGTCCTACAAAGACTGGGAAGGCATCGTCTATCCCCAGAAACCTGGTCCACGTTTCGATCCGCTCGAATACCTGGCCCGTTTCTTCGATACCATCGAAATTAACAGTAGCTTTTACCGTTCCCCGACAGCCTCGACTACCAAAGCCTGGGCCAACCGTGTGAAACACAATCCCAATTTCCAGTTCACTGCCAAACTCTATCGCGTTTTCACCCACGAACGCGGCAAGGCGACGAAAGCCGATGAGAAGGCATTTGACGAAGGGGTGAAACCCTTGATGAAGGCCGGAAAACTCGGCGCCGTCCTGTTGCAGTTTCCCTGGTCTTTCAAGAACACCGATGAGGAACGACCGTACCTGGCCAAACTGCTGGATCGTTTCCGCGACTATCCGCTCGTACTCGAAGTCAGGCACACCTCATGGAATAACCCGCAGATCTATGAGTGGTTGGAGGAACGCGGCGTGGGAATTTGCAACATCGACCAGCCCTTGTTCGCCAAATCAATCCGGCCGGCCGCTTTGACTACATCGCCGGTGGGCTACATACGTTTGCATGGCAGGAACTATCAAAACTGGTTTCGCGAGAAGGCGCCGCGAGATGAACGGTACAACTACCTGTATTCGCAAGATGAATTAGAGCCCTGGATCACGCGCATCAAGGAAGTGGCGAAGGAGACGCGCGAAACTTATGTGGTCACCAACAATCACTTTCGTGGCCAGGCGATTGTCAATGCAATCGAGCTGAAGTCGACCTTTGCCGAAAAGCGGGTGTCCGCTCCCGCACCTTTATTCGCCCATTACCCGCAGCTCGCTGAGTCAGCCAAAGCGGAACCTGCCGCAGACCAAGGTGACTCGCGTCTCTTTGGCTAAGGTCTTACTCCATCATTTGGGCGAAGGAAACAGGCAATCCGTCAGGGTCAAGACAGACCGTAAGTTTGATTCCCTCGCCTTCCCGCTGCGTCGGCGGCATTACAAAACGAATCCCCTTAGCTTTCAACTCCTCGTAGGTCTGATCAACATTGGCAACGTTGAAGCCAATTGAGCAAGTGCCCGCGGCTTTCGATTGGTCGCCATGGGTTTCGCTGGGAACGCCGCCGCCGTGCAGAGCAAGGGTAGTCGCTCCGGTGTCGAACTCCGTCCATTCCGGCGACTGAAACTTCAGGGGAATTCCCACCTTGTCGCGATAGAACTCCACTGAACGATCCATGTTGGAAACTACGATCATTGTATAGTCAATTTGTTTGAACATTTGATCTTCCCTTTTCCAGAATCCATTCAGGGTACTCAGCTACTTCCTGGCGCGCGCCTTGGCCGTCCCCATGGAAACAATCACATCAAACTCGTCTTTGGTCAGCGGCATCACCGACAACTGCGACTGGCGAATCAACGGCAATTGACTCAATCGCTTGTCGTAACGGATGGCGGCTAACTGTACCGGGTTGGCCAATGGCTTGGTGGGTTTGAGATCTACGGCGACCCATTGTGGATCATCGGAGGTGGGATCGGCATAAGCGCTCTTAGCCACTTCAGCCAGCCCGACAACCGCCTTGTCTTTGCCGGAGTGATAGAAGAGCACGCGGTCGCCGACTTTCATGTTCCGCAGGTTATTGCGAGCCTGATAGTTTCTCACCCCGGACCAATCAGTACGTCCATCTTTCACGAAATCATCCCAGGAATAGGTTTCCGGTTCCTGTTTGACCATCCAGTAGTTGCTCTTGGTATTTTTTTTCATCTTGTTCGGGTTAAGAGCACAAGCTTAGAATGCTCTACATCTTAAGATTAGTGGAGACAATAGATGCTGAAAGAAGGAACCACGGCTCCGGCCTTTCGCACGAAAAATGGCGACGGTGAAGACGTCAGTCTAAAAGATTTTCGCGGTCAAAAGGTTGTGCTTTATTTCTATCCTAAAGACGATACGCCAGGTTGCACAAAAGAGGCCTGCGCTTTTCGTGACGCCTTTGCGAAATTCAAGAAGCGCGGCATCGCAGTCCTGGGGGTTTCGCCGGACAGTGAAGCTTCGCACAAAAAGTTCGCCGCGAAATACAAACTGCCGTTCACTCTGTTAGCCGATACTGATCGCTCGATCGCAGAAGCTTACAACGTTTGGGGCGAGAAGAAATTCATGGGACGAACGTACATGGGCGTTCATCGAACCACTTTTCTAATCGATGAAAAAGGCAAGATCAAAAAGATCTTCGAGAAGGTAAAGCCGGAAGAGCACGCTAGTGAGGTTCTTGAGGCTTTCGCCGAGTGACGAGGCTCGTCAACATTTTGCGGGGCTAGGCTGCCACCCAGCCCCCAATCTTCTCCGGCTCCCCCTCAGGATTCTTCCCAGGCATCAGTCCCTGTAAACAACTGAATGAGCTTGGCACATCGCGTTTGCGCGCCGGCAGTTGAGGACCGTCGTCAATAACTGAGCTGTCAGCTGATTCGTTCAAAAAGTACAGTCTCGTGCTGTCAACAACTTGCGTCCGAATCTCGCGTGTCCAAAGCAGAAGGTTGGCGAGCGCGTCGCCAATTTCG
>DATFRK010000472.1:0-3588 GCA_035263325.1 Pyrinomonadaceae bacterium
AACCTCAGCGTCCTCGGCGTCTTGGCGGTTGAGTGGGTGTAAAGAGGCACTCACCGCTGAGACGCCGAGGACGCTGAGGTTTACGCAGAGAGTTGAACTTGAATACTGAGGCTAAGTGAATGTCGGTACTACTGCACCCCAACTATTTTCGCAACTGCCTGGTGCTCTGCAACAGTTTACGCGCGACGTCCGTATCCTGATTCTGCGCGATGCTCCGGCGAAACTCAGCCTCAGCGTCATCGAGCAGCCCTTCATGCGCGTAAATAATTCCCAGCCGCAGAGGTGAGGCACTGATTTCGTTGGGCACTTTAGTTAACGCTGTTTCCCTGTCAGCTGCGAGTACTTTGAAACGAGCCTCACGTGCGGGAGCCGCCGGCGCAGTGATTTCCTGGCCGTCCTTAACAGCGGTGACTTGCCAGAGATAAACGACGTTCCTTTTGAGTGCGTGAGTTGCGGTCCAACTCGATTGTGTTAAGGGGCTACTCTTCTCGATCAGATTGAGGTCTTGATCGAGTATTGCAACCGTATAACTCTGAGCGCCGGCAACGCTCTGCCAGCGGAAGCTCGGACGGGTGCTTCTAACCAGGGTGGCTACTGGTGACACTAAATCAAACCGCACTGAACTTTCCGCGGCACCCAACAATTTACTCTGCCTACCTACTAAGTCACGGAGCGCATTGGGCGAGGAAACCTTCTGTGACTCGAGTGCTTGCTTGATGACTCCATCGTACGCGGAAGCGGCTGTCAGCTCGTTGTTTTCGTTGTGCCCGGGTTGATTGGTATTTGCCAGATTGTCATTTCCGGTCGCAACCTGGACATTCGTACCACTGTTGACCGGTTGGGAATTGGTATTGGCGGTCTGCTGGGGCGCGGGACGCCGGATCAATAAGGCAACTGTCACCATCAGGATGATTGCCGCTGCTAAAAGCGCCAGTTGCGCCGGTCTCTGATGCAGGAAGGCCGCGAGCCTGGTCCAAAAGTTCTCTGGCTGTTTAACTGCAACACTCTGAGCGCCAATTGCCGGATAAGTTGGCAGGTTCTCTTTGAGCAGCTCCAACTCTCGCACTTCCTGCAGACAAACAGCACAGGAGTCGAGGTGCTTCTTGACCCTTTCTTGTTCCGTGGCTGACAGCGAGTTGTCGACGTACGCTTCAAATAATTCGTAATCCAGATGGTGTTGGACCACGTCGGCCGGCTGCAGGTCAGCCAGCATTTGCCGCACGGTACTACCAGTTAACCCTTTCACTGCAGCTGCTTTTTGCTGGCACTCATCACAGATTTCCAGGTGACGGGTCGCCGTAAGCAGATCCTCGGCCGCTAACCGTCGTTGTACTAAAAGCTCGATCGTGGATGCCGCTAAATGCTCCGTCATAATTACCGCCGATAGACCCCCCTCGTTAAAAAAAGATGCAAAACTTGCCGCGATATTCAGTCTCTACTCAAGTACCTTTCAGATACTTCGCCAATCGCAAGCGGGCCGTGCGACGCAAATTGATCACTTGCTGCCGGATCAGCCCGCGTCGTTCTGCGATGGTTGAATCGTCCAGGGGCAACTGCTGCCAGACTTGCGCCAACCATTCCTCTGTTTCGCCGATGGTCTTAGCGATTTGCTTGAACGAGGCCACGCCAGTAAAAAGAAACAAGTCGAGCGCGCTACCGCCGCGTTCGTCGCGCAAGTTCAATAACAGCGCAGCGCAGTGACCTTCCGACATCTTACCGATTTCAGTCCACAGGTTGCTGAGCAACGAACGATCAACAACTTCATCCTCAACCCGCGGCTCAACAACTGCGGGCAAAGCTCTCACGGTGTCAATTTCGTGGTGTACCGGTTGATCTTCGATCTGCCAGGCTTCCACCACTATGCTGACGAGATCGTCTAACTCAACTGGAGCGCCCGTCCAACGAAAAACTCCTTTAACTAGATCGATCAGGCTGGCATTGACTGCCGCCCCGTTTGGCAGCTCTCGTTCAAACAGGCCAAAGTTCTCCAGCAATTGCCGCAGTCGATCGGGATCGGGCCCGAGTTTGTCGCGCCAGGCCGAGAGTCCGCCCAGCCATTCGGACTCGGCTGTTTCCCAAAGGGCCAACTCTG
Source organism: Pyrinomonadaceae bacterium (assembly GCA_035263325.1). Classification (GTDB taxonomy): domain Bacteria; phylum Acidobacteriota; class Blastocatellia; order Pyrinomonadales; family Pyrinomonadaceae; genus PSRF01. The sequence continues at coordinate 2,093 of DATFRK010000472.1, forward strand.
AATGGTGTCGCAACAAGTAGCGCAACTTGTTTTTGAGACTGAAGCGGCGGGGATACTTTCGCCGCAGATGTTCATAACAAGCGCGGTAAGTGGTGACCGCGACGTAACTGCGAAAGTCACGAATGACTTCTAGCTCAGGGTTGGCGCGCAGGTCCGATAATCGACCCAACAAATTCACCAGCGTCTCACTATGCACATCCTCGGCGTCGTGGTTGGATGTCCGGTTATCTTCTTTGAAGAAGACGCGAAACTTGTAACCAACGATGTTCTTGACGACGGGTTGGGCATGCTGCGAGATCAACTGTGACAGCGCGATCTCAGCTGCTTCATCACTGGGAGCTTGAAGGAATGGCTGCAGTAACGGGTCTACTCGCACCACTTGCGGTCCGCTCGATCAGTTGGCATCACCAATTACCACGAAGGGGGCCCAATAGAATGGATGCTGGTGTTGCTTGTCAGCCAGCAGTCGCAACATCGCCTTGCGCAGAGATTGGGCCTTCGAGGTAGCGGCGAGATGGTTACGGTGAAAATCGACCATCAACTGCGTCGTAGCAGCTGAATCAACCTTCCATTGGCTAACTACAGTCGTGGGAGTGCCGGCGACAAACAGTGCCCAGCTCAAGCCGATCACTCCTTCGCCGGCGCCAACCTCGCCGCGCGCGGTTTCACAGGCCGACAACACCACCAGGTCGGCGTGTAAGTCGAGATTCAGTAACTCCCACGCCTCCAGCAGACCATCCTCTTTCGAGTCGCCCTGCGACAAGACGAGGTGCGAATACATCGGCGACGAATTGTTGATGATGCCGTGCGTGGCAAAGTGCAGGATACGGAATCTGCCGGCTTCCTGCTTGGCAAGATCTTCGCGCGCTTCCGGCCCAACATGAACCTCGCTGCGCGACTGGCCATAGAGTCGGCCCAGAGTCTGTACTTCGCGCTCGGCTTCCGGTAGCGGGTCGAGTTTTTCGTCTCGCTGGCTCGAGCGTGCTCGTTCCATTGTTGTCTGGCCCAGTGACGGATTACCTAGCGCGAGCAGGCTTGGGTTTTCCCGGGTCTTTCCCTTGCGCTCTTTACCGATCATCTCGCGCAGCACTGTCAACGAGGGAGCGTAGGAAATCGCGGCCTGTTCGATCAGGTAATGGTTCGACTCGGTGAGCAAAGCCTGGAACGGCAGGTCCCAAAGTACATCGTCAGGAACGATGATCAGGTTGGTCTTGCTCCGCAACAAAGCGGCGGCAGGTTTGAGTAGCACTTCGTACGCCTGCCTGGCCGGCTCTCTTACCAGGAGATTGTGCGAGGCAATTTTTTCCCGCAGCGCGCCTACCTGATCACTCAACTCTTTGCGCTTGAGCGGAATGGTAAAGACCGCGACGTTGGGTGCCGCGTTACCAGACCCGGTTAACACAAACAAATAGGTCTTGTTGTCCGAGACGACATATTCAAGGAAGGCAGTGTTGGCGTCAGCGCTAAGTGTGCTCACCTCATCTGGCTTAAAGATG
>DATFRK010000473.1:0-6481 GCA_035263325.1 Pyrinomonadaceae bacterium
GAAGACTCAGAAGAAACAGGCGCGGCAACTAACCGAAGAGCAGCGCATCGTTCACGTGCTGAACAGGCTCGGGTTTGGTGCGCGACCGGGTGACATCGAACGCGTCAAGGCAATGGGGATTGAGAACTACGTCAACCAGCAGTTGAATCCGGAAAAGATTTCGGATGAGCTGGCTGACAGTAAAATCAGGAATATCGACAGCTTGACGATGTCCACCGCGGAGCTTTACGAAAAGTATCCGCAACCCGGACAGCTACTTCGTCAACTACAGGCCAAGGGAGTGTTGCCAAATGACTTGGAACAGGCCCGTGACAACCGCGTCAAGGGGGCAGCTGCTGCGAAGCCAGGGGACGCGCCGCCGGTGGCGGGAGAAATCAAGGCCGATGCGGTAGATGCAGCCAAGAAAAACCCCACCCCACAGCCCGCCGGGAACCCACTCGAGAATGAAAAATATCGCCAGGCAATTCGTGATTACTATTTGCAAAACGGTCTACAACAACCACAGAAATTAACTACTGACTTGCAAGCCTCACGAATTCTCCGGGCCGTATATAGCGAGCGTCAGCTACAAGAAGTGATGGTCGATTTTTGGACCAACCATTTCAATGTGTTCGCCGGCAAGGGCGCGGACCGTTGGTTATTGACGTCGTACGATCGCGACACCATTCGCCCGAATGCAATGGGCAAGTTCTTGACGCTGCTGACGGCAACCGCTGAGAGTCCAGCGATGCTTTTTTACCTCGACAACTTTCAGAGTGTCAGTCCTAATCCTCAGCGCGGTGGCGGTGGCCTGCGACCATCTAATCCTGGACTGCGACCACAAGCATCCGGGGCTCGACCCCCGACCGAGCGCCAGATCTTGTTCGGCTTGTTGCTAGGTAATGAGATGCGACGTGCTGAAGTGCGCCAACAGCCGGCCCCGGTAACACCGCAACGACCGGTGAATCCGCCTGCCCAGCAACCACGACGAGGCATCAACGAGAACTACGCGCGTGAATTGATGGAGTTGCATACGCTGGGAGTTGACGGGGGCTACACGCAAAAGGATGTACAGGAAGTGGCGCGATGCTTTACTGGTTGGACCATCATTCAACCGCGAGGCGGTGCGGCGGCCGCGAATGCTTTGATGGGTGATCAAGCCCGCAAAAATGCCGGCACCTTTCTTTTCAATCAGCGGGCTCACGACGAAGGCGAAAAAATAGTTTTGGGTCAGAAGATTCCTGCGGGGGGCGGGATGAAAGATGGCCTGATGGTGCTCGATATACTTGCTCATCATCCGTCGACAGCAAAATTCATTGCGACCAAACTCTCTCGTCATTTTGTTTCCGACAATCCATCGCCAGCTCTCGTAGAACGCGTGGCTGCGGCCTTCACCAAAAGTGATGGAGATATTCGCGAAACTCTGAAGGCGATCTTTTTGTCACCAGAGTTCAATGCGCCGGAAAACTATCGCGCCAAGATTAAGCGGCCCTTCGAACTAGTTGTTAGCGCCATCCGCACCCTGGGCGCCGAGACCAATGGTGGACCAGGAACGCATCAGTGGATCCAGCGCATGGGTGAGCCGCTTTATGGGTTCCAAACACCGAATGGATATTCCGACACGGCGGAAAGTTGGGTGAATACCGGTGGTCTACTGGAGCGCATGAACTTTGGTTTGGCGCTGGCAAGTAATCGCATTCCCGGCACCAGGGTTAACCTGGCCCGCTTGAGCAACAGTGGCAGTACGGACCAGGCGGCCGACAAGGCGCGACTGATGGACCAGTACCTGAACACCATTCTTGGCGGCGACGTCTCGGCAGCTACTCGTGACACGTTATTGAAGCAACTTGATCAACCAGCGGTGGTGAAGTTGCAGGAGCGTCCGCCAGCAGTAGGATCAGGTCCGGGAGAGATGAGACCGGGAGATGAAGTCGCAGTCGCCCCGCCGCGGCCGCGGCCGCGGGCCGATGCGACTATCAATGATCCAGTGCCGAAGGTGATAGGGTTGATATTGGGAACACCGGAGTTTCAACGTCAATAGTTAGACAATAAAGGGAAATGCAATCATGAACCGCAGATTTTTTATCAAATCCAGTAGCATCGCGCTCGCAAGTGTTGGGGTTGGCATGTCTGCGCCGTCATTTCTTGAGCGTGCCGTCATGGGGCAGACACGCGATCGTATTACCGGCGGCAGACGCAAGACCCTGATCGCTATCTTTCAACGCGGCGCAGTTGATGGACTAAACATGGTAGTGCCACACGGCGAGCGCAGTTACTACGACATGCGTCCATCAATCGCGATTCCCAAACCGGACTCCGGCAATACCGATGCCGCCATCAATCTTGATGGCCTCTTTGGCTTGCATCCGTCGTTGAGTTCCTTTAAGCCATTGTGGGATTCGAAACGACTGGCGATCGTTCACGCCGCCGGATCACCCGACAATACGCGTTCACACTTCGATGCCCAGGACTACATGGAGTCCGCTACCCCCGGGGTGAAGTCGACCAGTGATGGTTGGCTCAACCGTTACCTGCAAAGCAAAAAAGATCCCGAGAAGTCTCTTTTCCGCGCGGTCTCAGTAACGCAAACAATGCCGCGAGTGCTGCAGGGAGCAGCACCGGCCTTAGCGATGTCAAACCTTTCGGATTTTGGCATTCGGGCTGGCCAATCATCAGCCAGCCTGCAGGGAGGTTTCGAAGCGCTTTACGGCCAGGCGTCGACTGACCCGCTGACCAGTATGGGCAAAGAGACCTTTGCCGCGGTGAACTACTTGAAACAGGTAAACCCGGCTCAATACAAACCAGAGAACGGAGCTCAGTATCCCCGCACACCGTTCGGCACTTCTTTGCTGCAGATCGCGCAACTCATCAAAGCCGGAGTCGGGTTGGAAGTTGCTTTTACCGACATTGGCGGTTGGGATACGCACGTCAACGAAGGGAATGCCCGCGGTCAGTTAGGAAATCTGTTGCAGCAGTTCTCGTCTGGTATCGCGGCGTTGTATCAGGATCTGGGGCAACGAATGGATGACGTGGTTGTCTTGACGATGTCTGAGTTTGGTCGCACCGCTCGAGAGAATGGCAATCGCGGCACTGATCACGGCCATGCGAACGCCATGTTTGTTGTGGGCAACAGTATTCGCGGCGGACAGGTCTACGGGCAGTGGCCAGGACTAAAGAGCGATCAACTTTACGAGGGTCGTGATTTGGCGTTGACGACTGACTTTCGCGATGTGTTTGCGGAGATTGCCACCAGGCATTTGGCTAGCACAAATGTGCAGGCGATCTTCCCGGGTTATAGTGTCTCGCCCAGCAGGTTCAAAGGATTTCTTGCCTAGGTTTTAGTGGTTAGTGTTTAGTAGTCAGTCGGGTTGGCTTCGGGACTCAATAGGACCTATTTGACTTATAGGACCTATTAAGTAGAACTGACCACTAACTACCAACTAACTTTCCCAAAACGATTGATGACATACAGCATCAAGCCGGCAATTACTGACACTGTCACTGCCAGTGTGAATGCCTGATTGTTTCTACCCGCCTGCACTGCATCATAAATCGCTACCGAAGCCGTCTGCGTCTTACCAGGAATATTCCCCGCAATCATTATTGTTACGCCAAAGTCACCCAGGGCCCGGGCAAACGCCAGCGCCGTCGCGGCTAAGACACCCTTGGAGGCCAGCGGCAAAGTCACGCGAAAAAAGATCAGTCGGTTATTTAGACCAAGCGTGCGCGCCGCTGCTTCAAGATCGGTGTTCACCCCTTCAAACGCCGCCCGCAGACTCTTGGTGACGAGAGGCAACGCGTGGATCGTCGCCGCAATGATCGCCGCCGTCACGGTGAACGTTAACCTGATGCCGAGGACGTTATAGAGAAAACCGCCGATCGCCGAACGCGTGCCGAGCAAGGTCAGGAGGTAATAACCCAACACCGTGGGCGGCAAGACGAGCGGCAAAGTGATGAGTGCGTCAACCAGGTTGCGACCGGGAAAATTTTTGCGAGCCAAAATCCAGGCCAGGCCCGAGCCGGCAATCAAGGCTATTAACGTTGCGGCACTGGCAACGGTGAAAGAGAGCCTAATCGGGAACCAGTCAATCATATTGGCCGCAAGGCACAGGGGCCGGAGGCGTTAGAGATGCTCTAAGATGTTAACGCAACGATTCGCTGTTGTGCAGGAAAATTTGGCCAGAACGATTCTCTCTCGGAAAGTCACTAAGCCCGAGACTGCTGCAAGGGAGCGCGCATTTCAGCGGCGATTGTGCGCAGGAGGAAGTGTGCCAGCAACGTTCCCAAAATGATGCCACAGAGATCCCACTGGAGGTCAGTAGCAGTATCATGGATGCTCCAAATCCGGTGGCCGCCAAAGTAGACTTCATCCCACAATTCAATAATTTCGTAAAACGCAGACAGGCTGAAAATGATTGTGCCGGCAAAGAATCCAGTGAGCTTGAGCGGCAGTTGGTAGCCCCATCTTTCAAGTAAGTGCCTGACAAGCCAGACAAAAACTGGAGTCACCAGTACCTGGACCATCATGTGTGAGAACTCGTCATACTGCAGTGGTCCAAATTGTCGGCCGTACATGCGGAAATAGTTTCCCAATGCGTCTACCTGTAGCGCTACAAAGACCAGTGCCAGCAGCACAAGTGGAATGGTCACTTCATGTCGCCACCGGACATACGCGTAAACAATACCGAGGAATACGAGTCCGAAGAGGCAATTGAACGCTAATGACAGGTAACACATCTTGAGCAGGAAGGCCGCGCCCGCTAACAGTGCCAGCAACAGCAACGGCAACTCGATCTTCTTTATCGCCCTCATCGTTGCTGAATGAATTCGTTTGTCGCCGCTGTTAATGGTTGCCATTCAAGCTTACAATCGGCGCTAGTTGGATGAAGCGCCTCGAGCCAAAGATCCTGCACTACGAGTCCTTGCCTTCCACCAATACGGAGGCTGCCCGTTTAGCACTCCAGGGTGCTGGCGAAGGCTTATCTGTCGTTGCCGATGAGCAAACTGCGGGCCGCGGTCGGCTACAACGAAATTGGTTGTCGCCGAAAGGCGCAGGTCTTTACCTGAGCATTGTTTTAAGGCCGGAAATCCCGCTAATTCAGTGGCCGCTGTTAACCTTTATGGCGGCAGTGGCAGTCAATGACGCGTTGTTGAAAGCCTGCGCACTACAGACTGATATCAAGTGGCCCAATGATATTCTTTCAGGTGAGCGAAAATTATGTGGCATCCTTTCGGAAGCCATCGAGACTGACGAGGGCCGGGCAGCTGTTACTGGCATCGGCATTAATTTGACCGCGGAAGCGTTTCCCCAGGAGTTGGCGGCGGTAGCGATTTCAGTAGAGGAGGCTACCAACCGCAAACCTGATCGGGATGTCGTACTTGCCGCGTTACTTGAAGCGCTCGTTCATCGTTACTCCACCTTGCACGAACCTGAGGGAGCCGCCCTGACGCTTGAGGCCTGGCGTGAACGATCGTCCTACGGCCAGGGTAAGCGAGTGAAGGTCGTCAACGGCGAGGAAGTAATTCAAGGGATAACCTGTGGCCTCGAAGACGACGGCGCCTTGCGGGTGGAGACGGAAACTGAGGGCGTGCGCATCATCAGAGCGGGAGATGTAGCCAGCCTTCGTTCTTCATAGACTGAAACCAGGAAATGCGAATCGTTCTTAGCACGTTCGGATCCTTTGGCGACGTCCATCCCTACATGGCGATCGGCCTGGAGTTGAAGGCGCGTGGCCATCAAGTGGTCATCGCCACAATGGAACTCTATCGCGAGAAGATTGAAAGCGTTGGTCTTGAGATCGCGCCTGTCCGTCCCAGGTTGTCTCCGCCTCGCGAGCAGGATGAAGAACTGATCAACAAGATCCTGCACCCGCGAAAAGGTCCTCAGTATCTGTTGCAGCAGATCATCTTTCCTGCGGTCAGGGATAGTTATGATGACTTGCTCGTAGCGGTGTCGGGCGCTGATCTCCTGGTCACGCATCCCGCCGCTCCGGCTGGGCCGCTGGTAGGCCGGAAGACCGGGATGAGATGGGTATCGAGCGTCCTGGCTCCCATTTCCTTTTTTTCCGCCTACGATCCTCCGGTGCCTCCCCAATGGGCGTGGTTCAACAAACTCCGAATCCTTGGTCCAACGGTAGTGGACTTATTCCACAATCTCGTCAAAACGTTTTTCCATGCTAAAGAAGTAGAAAAGTTTCGGGCTGAACTGGGCCTTGCGGACTATGGAAATCCGATCTTCGATGGTCAGCACTCCCCGACCCTGGTACTGGCGCTTTTCTCCTCTGTCTTTGCCGCAACGCAACCAGATTGGCCCACGCAAACTCGAATTACCGGGTTTCCGTTTTACGACGGCGGCCTGGAAACACCCATGCCCCAGCAGTTGCTTGATTTTCTGGATCATGGGCCGCCGCCGATTGTCTTTACCCTGGGCTCGACCGCGGTTTGGGTCGCGCAGGACTTCTACAAGCAGAGTATCGAAGCGAGTAGACGACTAAAACGGCGA
>DATFRK010000474.1:0-3388 GCA_035263325.1 Pyrinomonadaceae bacterium
CCACAGATTAAGCAGATTACACAGATTCAGATCTAACCAGTTAAGGCGCGTGATTTCGTCTCGCGTTATGGAGGCGTCACTAAGAATGCGAAAACTATGGAAGAGTCAAAACGGCAGGCGGATCGAAAACACAAACCTGCCATCGTTAAAACCCTCGGCGTAATCTGCGTAATCTGTGGATGATTGTTTGTGGATGCCATTAAGAGAACTACAACCTGAGCAAGCAGCGGCGGCTTACGAGATCAGCAAACACGTCTCGGTCACCGCCGGCCCGGGCGCCGGCAAAACAACGGTGCTCGTTGAGCGCTATCTCCACATCCTTCGTCAACACAAGCTCTCAATCGATCAGATCGTAGCCATCACCTTTACCAATCGCGCGGCGAATGAAATGCGTGAGCGTTTGCGCGCCGAGCTCAATCAAATTCTGAAAACCGCGAGCAATGGTGAGCGCAAGCACTGGTTGAACTATAAGCGCACTTTGGATGGCGCAGTTATTACAACGATTCACGGCTTCTGCGCTCGCTTGTTACGCGAGTTTCCCGTCGAAGCACGAGTCGATCCTCAGTTTGTGTTACTCGATGAACACCGGACCGCGATGTTGCTGGAAGCGGTAGTTGAAGAAGTACTTTCCGAGTTCATTAGCAAAGAGCACATTGAAGTCTCGCGTCTGACCCTCGGCGTCGGTCGCGCCAAGTTGGCCACCGCCCTGGCCGAACTGTATCGCGATGTGCGCAGCCAGGGCCTGAGGTTGGATGACCTTGCGCGTACCACGGCCGCCAGCCATGCCACTGAAGCGGATCACCACCTCGCGCTGGCGGAACTTGACCGCGCGATGGGTGCGTTCTTGAACTTGCGCTGCAAGACTGTAAAGAGCCGGGGCAAACAAGCCGAGGTCAGCGGTGCCTGGTCCAAGTTCAGAGACTTGTTGGCTACAATTCCCGAGCACGAGACGCTCGCTGACTACTGCCGCCAGATCGAAACATTTCGGGAAGTGCGCCCTCCGGCCCGCAGCGACTTTGCTGAGTTGGTGAAAGTTCTCGACTCGCTTGTTTGGGCGAAGAACCTGGGAGGCCTGGTCCCACAGATTTGTCTTGATCTCTTTGCCAGTCGTTATGCCCTCGAGATGGTTAGCCTGCTTACTCGCATTGACCAGCGGCTCAACGAAGAAAAGCAGAAGCTTTCCGCGCTCGATTTCGATGACCTCGAGTTGCGTACACTCTCGTTGCTTGAACGTCCGGAAGTGTTGCTACGAGCCGCCGAACGTTACAAGTTCTTCCTGGTTGACGAGTTTCAAGATACGAACGGATTGCAGCGGCAACTGCTAGAAAGGTTGGCGCTGGCAAAGAGTCGCTCGCCCGCAAATCTGTTCATCGTCGGTGATCGCAAACAATCGATCTATGGTTTTCGCGGCGCCGACGTGGATGTGTTTCGCGAGATGACAGCGACACTAGTCAATGCCGGCGGCGAAGCAAAACCGCTGCAGTTGAATTTTCGTAGTCAACCACCCCTCATCTCCTTCTTCAACCATCTCTTCTTCCGGCTGTTTCAAGTGCCGGAAGACATATCTGCCGAGGAGAGCGAAAGTCTCGCTCAGCTTGGTTACGTGGACCATGAACGAAGTGAAGCAAAGCGCGAATTACAAGACTCAGGACCGCTAGTCGAACTGCTGCTTGCCACTCAAGCAGCGGGTGATGATGAAACACGAAGTGAACAAGAGCTTCGCACTCTGGACGCCACTCAACTGGCAACCCGCATCACTTCGTTAATGAGGGCAAATCCCGAGCTGAAATATAGCGACATCGCCCTCTTGTTTCGCGCCATGACCCAGGTACATTTTTACGAGTCAGTGTTTCGCCGCGCGAACATTCCTTATCAGACCGTACTCGGCCGTGGTTTCTACGAACGCGACGAGATTAGAGATCTGATTCAACTACTACGTTTTCTCGATAATAAGACCGACGAACTGGCCCTGGCGGCCGTGCTTCGTTCGCCTCTTTGCGGCATTTCAGACAATGCCCTGCTCGCACTCCGCTGTGCCCCGTGGCTTCAAGCAGGCGATGGCAGTGAAGCACAGACGAGTTTGTCCGGAACCCGCCGGCTCTATCGAGCCCTCCGGCACCATCGTGAGATTGCCTTTGTCAGTGACGAGGAGCACGAGTTACTGGACCGGGCCGCTGCCCTGGTTAGTCGTCTGATTGCGCGACGACATCACTGTTCGATCGAAGACCTGCTGCGCTTCGCGGTGGCTGAGCCGGAATACACCACTGTTATCGCCGCCAATTTCGATGGCGCACAACGCCTGGCCAACGTGCAGCGTCTGTTCACGCTATCGGCCCGTTTTGAACGTTCAGGACATCACTTGATTCGAGACTTTGTCCGTTACGTGGAGGAATTCGAAGCAATCGGCAGTCGCGAAAGTGAAGGACAAATCGACGAGGCGGCAAATGCGGTGCGCCTCATGACGATTCACCAGGCCAAGGGGCTTGAGTTTCCCGTCGTCATCATTCCGGACCTGCACCGCTCGGGCAAGGTTGCTGCAGACTCGTCTTTTCTGCTCGACCGTCATCATGGTCTAACCTTGAAGGTGCCGGATGGCCGCGGCGACCGTGTGGCGGGTTGTACCTTTAGTCGCTTCGAAAAACGCAACGCCTGGCGGGAGCAGTTTGAGGCCATGCGACTTCTCTACGTCGCGGCTACCCGCTCGCGCGATCGGCTCATTCTTTCGGGCGCTATGGAGGAACTCGGCGACGTAAGTAAGAAGGGTGACTCCTGGCTCAAATGGATCTGGCAAGCATTGGAGCTGGGTGAGCGAACCCAAAGCGGCCTCATCGAACTTACCCCTGACGTCCAACTGCAATTGACCGTGAATCTTCAGGCTGAGCCATCCTCCGAAGTTGAAGTGGACGAAGATCATGAAGCGAGGGGCGATGATAGCGACTCGTTGTTAACCTTGTTTCCCCTTTTGCAGCCAGTTGCGGCAAACACCGATCGCGGTGGACACCGGTTTAGCGTTACCCAACTTATCAACTACCAACGCTGCGCTCGCCAGTATTACTTCGATCGGGTGCTGCAACTGCCCGGGGCAGAAGAGTTGGCAGTTTGGAACAACGCCGAAGCTCCTGAGCCACCGGCGAATCTAACGGCCACTCTAAAGGGAGCGGTCATTCATCGCTTCTGTGAGCTTTATACTACCGAACAAGACATAGAGAGTTGTTTACGAGAAAGTTTTGCCTACGTAGTGCGACTGCGGCAGGCACAGCTCGCAGATCGTTTGGTAGAGATCGATGTCGACGTAGCGATCAAAGATCTGCTGCCCCTGGCGCGTAATTACCTGGCCAGCGATGTTTACGCCCGCGTAGCGTCAGCGCAGGCAGTGGCAAGTGAAAAA